>JAYTWB010000098.1:0-13928 GCA_043743655.1 Cyanobacteriota bacterium
GCCAACCTAAGTCAGGATTCATAGGATCACACGATAAGTGGGAAACTCAGGTGCTTCAGCTCTGAGAGTAGTCAAGGATGTAGCCAATATCTTTGCAGACTATGGAAATGATACTAGCAAAATCCAAAGAATAAACACAATGCCAAGCACTGTGTTTATTCTTTGGGAAAAATTCTTTGGATAAATTTCTGGCTTAAGTTTCTATTTTTTGTTGATGTCTTTTGCCATATTCAAAAAGATATCCATGCTCGAATCAACACGTCCATTGAGCTTCTTTGGCTCAAATGCGGGTTGAGAAACAGGCTCAGAAGATTGATTGTTGTCAATCTTGATTTCCGAACCTTCTACTTTTTCAGTTGCTGTAAAGACGCTCACAATGTCAGCGCCTTTGACACCATTAACTGTTGGGAAAGTCTTTCTGACACCTTTGGGAGTTCGCATGTAGTCGATATCGCCAAAGGTCTTTGCAGAATCTTGATCGAGAAAGTAAGCAGAGTCTTTTTTCTCAGAGTCTTCTTGTTTATTCTTTTTACCAAATAAGCCGAATAGTGCCATGGTTTTTTTCTAAAATTAGGTTGTTCTTATATTGCGATATATAAATATTGCGATGTGTAACATTTTAGCAACATATTGCAATCATCATTACAAAACCGAAAAGAGGAAAGGAGCGTTTCGCTCCTTTCCTCTTTTCGGTTTTGTTTGTATAGATAAACGCCTCAGCTTTTAGAGCCTGTAGTTAGCGTTGTTAATTCGTTCACGTCCCATCGACTCATCAGGCTTTTTGAGAGTGAATTGATTTGCATTAGCCTTAATCAATTCTTTTTGTGAATCTGATAACCCAGCGATGTTTAGCACATCATCTAAAGACTCGTAAGGAGCATTATCAATGATCATTCGCCCTAAGGTCGGGTACATACCACGCACTTGGCGGAAAGTGTTGATATTCGAGTTGTTCAAGTCAATCTTACTAAGGTCTTGTGTATAAAAACTGGTCGAAGGTAAATCTTCAGCAAATGCAGCGTTATTGCCGAAAGAACCTAAAAGGCAAGTTGTCCAAATTGACGCGATCGCCATTAATAAAACAGAAAAGCGTATAAGTGCTTTCATGCCTAAAATCTCTCAATTTAAAAAATAATTTATTCACTTTTGAGATTAGCAGAAAAATGGAACCCTAAGCCTCACGGCTGTTTAAACAAGGGATATGTAAAGAATTGTTTTTATTTGTTAAGTTTCTGTAACAAAGCTTCGTAAGGCTTCAAAGTCGTTGAAATCTACTTAACAGCTTACGTTATAACGATCCCAGCCGTGATTTTGAGATAAGGTGCGATCGCCTAGTTTTAATTAACTACAAACAACCATAGCGTCTGTAATTAGGGCTAGGTACAATGGCTTTCAAGAAATGGGCGGGTCATTACAACGGTTACTTTTGCATATGTTAAGTCTCGAAAACTTCCCTTGGCTCACGTTTATCATCGCCTTCCCAATCGTTATGGCTCTCGCAGTTGCTTTTGTCCCAGACAAAGGTGACGGCAAAACGATTCGTTGGTTTGCGCTGGTCGTTGGACTGATTAACTTCGCGGCGATCGCCTATGCCTTCTGCACGAAGTATGACTACAGCAACCCTGGACTCCAACTTGTGGAAAAATACGCATGGGTTCCGCAACTGGGTCTAAATTGGTCTGTCGGCGTTGATGGACTCTCGATGCCATTGGTCTTGCTGACTGGATTTATCACCACATTAGCCACCCTAGCCGCTTGGCCAGTCACGCTCAAGCCGCGCTTGTTTTACTTTTTGCTACTAGCTATGTATGGCGCACAAATCGCCGTATTTGCCGTACAGGACATGCTGCTATTTTTCTTAACATGGGAACTAGAGCTAATTCCTGTTTATTTATTACTATCAATTTGGGGAGGTTATAAGCGTTTATATGCCGCTACCAAATTTATTTTGTATACAGCGATCGGTTCGCTGTTTATCCTTGTTGCAGGGCTAGCAATGGCTTTTTATGGTGATACTGTCACCTTTGATATGACTGCCCTCGCGAACAAAGACTATCCCCTTACTTTTCAGCTTTTAGCCTATGGTGCGTTCTTGATTTCTTATGGAGTCAAGCTACCGATTTTTCCTTTGCATACATGGCTACCCGATGCTCATGGAGAAGCAACCGCACCAGTACATATGCTCCTCGCAGGAATTTTGCTAAAAATGGGTGGTTACGCCCTGATGCGGATGAATGCAGGCATGTTGCCTGAAGCTCACGCTTACTTTGCGCCGATATTGGTGATTTTGGGGATTGTGAATATCATTTACGCTGCGCTGACATCTTTTGCTCAGCGTAGCCTCAAACGCAAAATCGCCTATTCATCAATTTCTCACATGGGATTTGTACTGATCGGCTTAGCGTCATTCACCGATCTTGGTACAAGTGGTGCAATGTTGCAGATGATCTCGCATGGACTGATTGGTGCGAGCTTATTCTTCCTCGTTGGTGCAACTTATGATCGCACTCACACGCTGATTCTCGATGAGATGGGCGGAGTCGGTCAACAGATGCCAAAGATATTTGCTATGTTCACCACTTGTTCTCTTGCCTCACTTGCTTTACCCGGCATGAGTGGATTTGTTGCTGAGGTGATGATATTTGTAGGCTTTGCGACTAGCGATGCTTATAGTGGAACTTTTAAAGTGATTGCCATATTATTAATGGCTGTGGGTGTGATTTTAACGCCTGTATATCTGCTTTCAATGCTGCGTGAAATATTCTATGGCAAAGAGAATGAATCACTTACATCGCATCAAGATTTAGTTGATGCAGAGCCTCGCGAAGTATTCATCATCGCTTGTTTGTTAGTTCCGATTATCGGCATCGGCTTCTATCCCAAAATCGTTACCCAAATCTACGATACGACTACAACTAAGCTTGCGGGTGTATTGCGTGATGCCGTACCTGTATTGGCTGAGAAGCGCAATAACAAACGCTTGGCAAGTATACAAGCTCAAGCTTCACCAAGTTTAAGCGATTAGAGTTTATAAAACAATCTAGAAAAGACAAAGCAAACTTTGTCTTTTCTAGATTGTTTAGAGTGTCAATAAGTAACACTCTAAACATATATCTATATCTTGATATATAGCTCGGCTTTAGCCGAGCTTTTTTGCGCGATTTGCCAGCAAATCTTGCTTTCTCTTTCTGGCTTGAGCGCGGCGATCGCTAGGTGTTGGCAATCCTATGGGTGGGTCGACAATATTGACTTCATTGATAAATACCAATCTTGCATCGACAGGTTGATTGAGCTTGTCAGTGATTTTTACAGCTTCAAAATTGGCATCGATCGCGGCAAATTCTGTTTCATTTAACCAAGCGTGGTATTGCTTGCGGATTTTTGGTTGCTGTTTGAGTTCTTGTTGTAACTGTTCGAGCGAGCCTTCTGTCCATTGGTAATAGAGATTTTTGCTGCGGATTTGGGTCTTGGATTCGGAAGTTTTTTGGGCAAGAGGATTATTTGCCCAAGGAATGCGATGATCCCATGTGGCTAGACCACCTGCGCGATCGCTTTCGAGCAATCTCTCTAAAATCTGGAGATCAGAATGTTCAGTTACGCGGTCAGGAAAGCGACAAAAGTTTTTAGTCAGGTCACTTTGAGAAGCACGCAATAGATTCATGATATTGCCTTGTGCGTAGCCGATCGCAGTTTGCTGATCGCGCAAGTTTTCGAGCAAGCCTTGCAATTCGCGCTGCAAGATATCAACACTACCGTAGTGTGCAAGTAGGCGATCGGTGAGTGGTTGCAAGATTTGGCGTATCTGAGTTTCACGGATATAGTCTTCGGCGCGCGGTTGTATGAGGGCATAGCGCATCAGAAATTCTGGACTACGCTCGATCGTGGCTTTGTAAGCCATATCGATCAGGCGATCGCTCATGTATTCCATCACTACAGGTTGCTGCGTGAAGCTAGATGCATTCTTTTCGATTAGCGATCGCCAACGTAGAGAAATAACTGATTCTAAAAGTTGAGATTTAGAAACCATTGGCACGATGTCTTGACGGAGATTGTCGGTAGTAATCGGTTCACGCTCGATTGCTAACCAATACATCACTTGCTGCTCTAGGTCGGAGAGGCGAGAATATTGCTGATCGAGCAAATGACGAATATCGCCGAATACATTTGTCTCTTGATCAAGAAACTCTTGAATATTACCATCGAACATACTGTAAATGGAACGCGATACCACTGTCAGAGCGAGGGGATTGCCACAATAGAAGTCGATTAATTTACGGGTTTCAGGTGCGATCGCTAGTTCTTTGCGAAACATTGATCGAGCTTCTTCTTTAAGTCCAGAGAGTTGGAGAGAACGCACCATCAGATCGCTGCTATCGGGAGGTAACACGTCATTGGGTTTCTCGCGACTGGTCAAAATCAAGCAACTTTGATGGCGGACTTGTCCGACTTGACGGAATAACTCGCCATAGCCTTCAAAACCTCCGCTGTATTGTCCTGTGGTTTCGCCACTGCGTAAGATTGATTCCACATTGTCTAACACAATTAAGCAGCGTGATTGCTTGAGGCATTGGATAAACAGAACTAGCAATCGATCAAAATCTTCGGGCAAAGTGGCGATCGCTTGATTAGTCAAAAAGCTCACCAATTCGGACAACATCGTCTCAACCGTTGGTGCGTTACGGAGCGATCGCCAAGAGATAAGTGTAAATTCTGTTTGCACTTGTTCGGCGAGCTTAGTTGCAAAAGCAGTTTTACCGATGCCGCCCATTCCAAATACACCTAATAGACGACAGTGATCGTCGATCACCCAGTCTTTGACGGTTGCTAACTCCTCAGTACGTCCATAAAAAATCGAAGTGTCGATCGCATTTCCCCAATCACAGCGCTTAATGTTCCCATCGCTCACTTCAGAAATGGTTTCAGAGTGGTGAGGATTGACTAGCGCGACTAAAGGATTAGCGATCGCCTTAACCTGAAAGCGATGGGCATTGGCACTGACCACGACTTGGAGGTTGTGCTTAGTAACATGCTCACCAAAGCCATTTGATAGCATCTTCCAGAGACGATAGCCGACATCACGAATATAGGAAGCGTCATATCCACAACTCTCCGCAATCTCAGCATAAGTTTTACCCACCCATGTTTGACGGAATAATTGTTCTTGAATGTTACTGAGGCGTTTGTGCTGGAGTGCGACATCAACGATGGCGATCGCGTCTTCAATGGTCATGGTCATAATTCCTCTTAAATAATGTCTCGGTAATGTCTCGGTATTAACTTAGTAATACCTACAGTCAGATTTTTGTTTGGCGACTTATAGATACTTAAGTAATGGTTAATTACAAAATGGCTAATTACAACAATTGCAGATGATTTAATCCACAAATTCTTGTTTTTTCACGTTAGATAAATAACATATATTTTTGTATTTGCAATAGATTTGTCTAACTTTTAGGCAGTTCCTGATTTAGTCTGACATTAGCTCATATGTATGCCAATTTTTTCTTGTTTTTTCTGATAAGTCTATAGAAATATTGCATTACAGAGATCAACTGATGTCTCGGCTTGATCATTACAAGTAGTATTTTTTGACTCTTTATGACATTCGTCTAAGTCAAAAAATATTTTGAGAGGGATATAAATAAACTATAAATACAATTTTTTAATTATTTTTAAATGCGGATTAACAACATATAAATAAAATTTAAAAATCAATAAATTTTATTTAATAGTTTTGAGTTGTATTCATACATTTACTGACAAAAAATATTACTTTTTCTGGTGTGCAAATCATGATTTGGAGCATATGCTGATTGCCATCAAAGGTCATAAAGTTGATTGATTCATCTTTACCCTCTAACTACCACTCGTTAAGCTCACTTATCCTCACATAAAGAAATGTTTAATTCTTTTATCACTGGTAAGCGCATATAGCAAGAGGAAAGTAACATTCTCTGGCAAATTTCTGACAAAAAACGACTTTTCCTCATTTACCCTCACAAATAGAGGTCTTGAAACATGAGCGCTCACCATTATCTGCCCCAACGTCATCTCAATTTATTACCTAATTCACTACCCCAAAAGTCATCCAAAAATTTCCCGCCTCTTTTGCGTCCTCACATCGCTGAGCGCTTAGGTCAGTTGCTTGACGAGATTGAGTCATTTTTATCGGCTTGCACTCATGAGGAGAGATGTAGTTTTTGGAGTGCGATCGCCCTTTTGCGTCAGTGTTTACAAAAAAAGCCCAATCAGTCAGAAGTACCGCAATTTTTGACGGGTAGACGTACCCAGCGAGATTTTTGTCGCATTTTAGAAGTATTAGCTGATTTGCCCTATCCCAAGCTGCATTTATCTAGTCATTTGTCTGAACCGACCAATTCACATCAAATTAATTCATATCAAATTAAGTCGCGATTTGCCTATCCTCACTTAGCGACACAGCGATAAGGAGAACATATGCAAAGCGATGCTTTTCCGACTCCACCCATCTATTCACATCAATTCCAGCCTCGATTAGCTCTACACGATCCCGAAGAATACTCGGATCACGAAAGCTATCTACTCAAAAAGATTGAATTATTGATAACTGACTGTTCGACCGAGGAGTCGAAATCTTTTTGGTTAGCCGCTGATCGTATCAAAGTCAAACATCGAATCGCGGACTCAATGCAAAAAATTGAGAGCTTGTTTCTTGATTTAGCCAAAGAGTCAACTCAAGACCCAGATTTGATCTCTGTTGTCTCTCATAGTCTTCGTTATAGCAGTTCTTCCTGAGTCAGGGCTTGAGCCCTTTATTTATAAGTTTTATTTTAGTTATACATATCAAAGCATCATGAAATTTTTACTATCAGTCATTTCTGCTTCTGCCTTACTAATTCCTTTTGCTAGTGGCGCTTCGGGTTACTCGCAAGACCCTCGCAGTTGCGGTGATCCGCGGACTCAATATCCGTCATATCCCCCTTGTCAGAAACAACAAAATTTATTTAATGTCTATAAAGACTAATCAAACATAACGGGATAGGTATGAGAAGGAAGCATTTTCTTCAAATTGGAGCTGGGGCGATCGCGCTATTTACCTTTGATCGCATCCGCCAAGATGCCGCTCAAGCTCAGGAGTTTCGTCAAGGTCGGCTTTGTTCGCAAAAGCTGACTGGACAAATTGATCGAATCATGGGCGATGGCATCAGCTCAGAAGTGCAACTTTTACGGCTGTTGCGGCTTAACAATGCACCTCTAAATCTCTATGGAGATGTTCCCACTATCTATCGCCAAGAAGCTGCGATCGAGGGAGTTAACCATGACATTGCCTTTTGTCAGATGTGTCTAGAAACTGGTTTTTTACAGTTTGATGGCGATGTGCGACCAGAACAGAATAATTTTGGTGGGATCGGTGCGATCGGTAATGGTGAGCGCGGTGATAGCTTTAGCGATCGCCGCATCGGGATCAGAGCGCAAGTGCAACATCTCAAGGCTTATGCCACTACTCAGCCATTGATCCAGACTCTAGTTGATCCACGCTTTAGCATGATCAAGCGTGGTACTGCGCCTTTGTTGAGTCAACTTAGTGGCAGGTGGGCTGACGACACTAACTATGACAAAAAGATTATGGCAATCTTACGCCGTCTTTATGAATTGTCTGGGTTGTTTTAGACAATAAAATGATCCTTTAGGGCAAAAGTAAAGCACAGTTATCACATATGTAGAGGCGGATAACTGCGCCTCACAACCTGCCTTTATTTCATGGGGGAACATGAAATAAAAGCATTCTCAAATACAGGTAGGAGATTTGCGTAACTATTCCATTACGCGAATCTCTCACCTGTGTATATTTTGATACGAGATTGATGCGAGCTTGAGGTAAGACACGCAAACTCGAAAATTTGGGTGGTTTTGTTTATTTTTTAATTTTTTTATCTATTCCCTTGCGTACAGCATAACATAAGTCGTGAGTCTTAGGAATCGCCGCTGCTTCAGCGCGCTGGGGATGTCAAGAGCATCGATATAGAGGAATTATGCGTTCTAAAGCTTTGCTGAATGGATCGCGCAGCAAAAATGGTAGATGACCAAGAGGCGGAGACTTGAAATTGGGTTGACGACCTTCAATATACTCCCAGCGCAAGGTTGAACGATTGTAGGCAGTATCGATCGCTTGCTCACCAGATGGACTAATCCAACCAATATTTTCGGATGTTTTCCGAATATCGCGCGCTGAATCTTCATAAATTTTTCTTTGGGCAGTCAGTCCTTGTTTGCCATTAGTTGCTTGTGTCCAGAGTTGATCGATTAAGACGAGATCGGCACAGGTAATCTGGTTAAATTCATCAGGATAGAATGTGCCATCGTTATAAGATTGACTGCCTGCGGATTTTAGAAGCAGCAAATAAGTTTCATGATCGGCCTCTTGCCAATTTTTTTCTTTGAGATAGAGACTTAACTGCTCATAACTAGCTTTGCCATCGGCGATCGCTGGAGATGAGAGCATGGTCTTAGTCAAAATATTTGGCGGCAGTATGGGTTGTTGATCGCTTGCAAATAGATAAGTTCTAAATGTTAGTAGTCCACTAACTAATAGTCCACCAATTAATACAAGTAAGGCGATCGCGGATGGTAATGATAAGAAATTAGAAGCAGGGACTGGATTAGATCGAATTTGGCGATTAACTGGGCGATCATCAATAAGTCTGGGTGAGACTGTACTTAATTTTGGTAATTTTGCGATATCTCTTAGCACTTCATCAACAGTCTGATAGCGATCGCGAGGATCACAGCGAGTCATGCTATCTAAAAGCTCGGCAAATTCCCAACTAATTTTGGCATGAGCTCGCCAATTGATTTCATGGTCACGACTTCTCATAAACTGACTAGGATGTTTACCTGTGAGAGCTTGCAGAGCCACCATGCCTAGAGAATAAATATCACTACTTGCCACTGATTGACCACGCTCTTGTTCGTAAGACATATAGCCGAGCGTGCCGATTGGTAAGGTTACTTTTGATTTGTTATGAGCGATCGCCACATCCATTTGGACTTGCTTGACTGTGCCAAAGTCAATGAGAACTAATTTGCCATCACGATGACGACGAATCAAGTTACTGGGCTTGATATCTCGATGGATAACATTATATTTATGAACAAATCTCAAAATCTCTAAAACTTCTTTGACAAGATCGGCGACTCTAGCCTCTGCCATTTGACTGCCAGGTGGCATTTCTGTAATTAATAGATGCCCCTCAATGTATTCTTGAACGAGATAGAATTCTTTGCTTTCTTCAAAATATGCATACAGCTGAGGGATTAGATCATGTTTTCCCAATTCTTGTAAAGTTTCGGCTTCTGCTTTAAATAGTTCTAGAGCTTTTTCGGTAAAGATGGGGTCATCAATGGTGGGGTTAAGATGTTTGACAACGCATTGGGGGTTTTTGGGCAAGCGCGTATCTTCAGCAAGGTAAGTTTGCGAAAAACCGCCTTCTGCTAATTCTTTAATAATCCGATAGCGTCCGTCTAATAACTTACCTAGCATATTTATTTAGTATATCTACTTGGTATATTTCACATCAAGGGGAGGGCGATCGCCATATGGGACTGTGTCAGGATCATCATCTTCATATTCTTCGTATTCGTTATCAGCATCCTCATATTCTCTATTATCAAAATTTTGAGGCTTTATATTTTCAGGATAAGTATTCTCAGGATATATGCGTTCATCACCATATCCAGCTGCAACTACAGCTCGCCGAATCGCTAGGTTGTGTTGCCAAGTAGCGATCGCATTAATCACAAATGCTAGGAAACTGCCAACCACAAAAGCGACAAACATCGCAACGCTCAAGGGGACAGGTAAAGTTTTTTGACCTAAAAAGACAATCTGTACCGCAGGTTGTAAATTTTGGACAAAGATGGTGGCAAGGGTGGTGATACTCAAACCTAAGATCGTGATCTGAGCGATCGCTCCTAAAGAATTTTTGCTTGCGGCTTCTTTTCTTGAAGATGGTGTTTTTGAGGGATTTGCAGGTTGGGAAAAGCGCGATCGCGTCATGTCTCTGATTCTCCTTCACAAGTGTTATGACTGGACATCCTGCCTTGCCAACGCTGGATGATATCGGCATCGATGTCTAGTTGATCGAGCGCTCTGGCAATGACAAAATCTACCAAATCTTCAATCGTCTGTGGGTGATGATACCAAGCAGGAATTGCGGGGACAATCCGCGCTCCTGCCTCGGCAAGTGCAGTCAGGTTGCGTAAATGTATCAAACTAAGCGGAGTCTCACGCGGGACGATCACTAAGCGGCGACCTTCCTTGAGATGGACATCGGCGGCGCGTTCGAGTAAGTCAGAACTTAGACCATGCGCGATTTTTGCCACAGTTGCCATACTACAAGGGATTACCAACATTCCCAAAGTCCGAAATGAGCCACTAGCGATCGTTGCACCGACATCAGCAAACTGATGACAAACTAATTTTCCGTCTTTGGTTTCGCTGCGATCGCGCCAAAATTGTTCTTGCGATCGCAGGTTGCTCGGCATGGCAATATTATTTTCTGATTGCCAAACCATCATCGCCGCCTTTGAAGCCACCAGATCGACATCGTAGTTATTATTTAATAAAAATCTGAGCGATCGCACGGCATAAATCATGCCTGATGCTCCAGAGACTCCTAGCACGATTGCCCGCTTATTTTGCATTAATATCTAATTCAAACTTAGGACAATAGCCTAATCATATCGCTAAACTTAGGGAGCAAATATCACGATTTTTATTTAATAATCCTTAAGAAGGCTAAGCATATGTCCAATAATTGGATCGAAACTCTCAAATATGATGACAAAAAACTAATTGCGGCGATCGCTCAAGATCATCAAGATGGCACGATTTTGATGATGGCATGGATGAATCGTCAAGCTCTTGAACTAACGATCGCTACTGGTGAAGTGCATTACTGGAGCCGATCGCGTCAGGAGTTATGGCACAAAGGCGCGACCTCTGGACATATTCAAAAACTCAAGCAACTATTTTATGACTGCGATCGCGATGTGATTTTGGTCAAAATTGAGCAAATTGGCAATATTGCTTGTCATACGGGTGCAAGAAGTTGCTTTTTTACAGAAGTCGCCCTTTAAACGCTCTTTAAAGGCGCTCTTTCAAAGAGGATGTGCGAAAAATAGGGTGCGCGAAGTACGCCCTATTTTGGAGTGACCTTATTTTGGAGCGATTAGTGAACTAACTTTATTGACCAGCTCAGATGTGGAAAAACCTTTAGTGAGATAGTCAGTTGCGCCGAGGCGACTGGTCTCGCGCGACCATTCTTCAGCAAGACGTGATGAAATCACCAGTATTGGCAGCGTATATCCTGCTTGGCGACAGCGATCAATTAGCGTAAATCCATCCATCCGCGGCATCTCAATATCTGTGATCAGCAAAGCGGGCTGTTTGTGTCTTTGTAGCCATTGCCAAGCATCCATCCCATCCTCGCAAGTGGTAATCTCATAACCCTGTGGCGACAAACTGCTCTCAATCCTGCGGCGCATTAAAGCCGCATCATCAACTACCAAAATTTGGCGATCGCTAGATGAGTCGAGAAAAGCGGAATTTGATTGGGAGCTAGTTGTAATTAGGTGCGGCTCTGACAAGTGGAGAAATTTAACAAATGAGAGCGCATCAATCACAGGGATAAGCTTGCCATCAGGCATTAAGCTCGTGCCAATCAAGCCGATTGGGGCTACGAGAGGGGCTGGAATCGGATTAACCAATAAATCGCTCTGTCCAATTAACGTATCAGCGATCAACCAAACTCCGCGATCGCCTGCTGATTGTTTGGTGCGTATGGCGATCGCGGTTGGCAGCATCGACCTAGTTTCAGTCTGACCTTGCCAATATTGGTAAAGATCGATCGCAGGTACAACTCCATTCTCTTCGCGCACTTCGATAGTGTAGTCAGAGCGGGCTGTCTTTTGCCAAAGCAAACTCTCAACCAACATCGTGGTATGTATCTCAGATGTTGGAACTGCAAAAGTGCGATCGCCTACTTGTAATAGCATACAGCGGACAAACAAGTGCGGTACTGGAATCTGAATGGTAAAAGTTGTCCCTTTATTAATTTCAGAGACAAGGCTAAGCTTCCCATTCATTATCGTCACCTGACTGGCCACTACATCCATACCTACGCCTCGACCTGAAATATCACTCACAGATTTAGCAGAAGTAAAACCTGATTGACACAACACACTCAATAAGCGATCGCTGGTACTGGTATCCGTGAGAGACAATCCTTTAGATTTAGCAATTTGACTAATATGATTAGGATCAATCCCTCGACCATCATCACGAATACTCAGATCAAACATACTGCCGCGCCGTTTGAGCGCAAGCTCAATCTTTCCTTGTGTCGGCTTGCCTAACTCTTCGCGATCGACCGAGTCTTCGAGTCCATGATCATAAGAATTACGCAATAAATGTAATAGAACAGGTTCTAAATTGCGAAGTGTACCTGCATCAAGTTCAAGTTTTTCGCCAATGATCGTGAGTTGCACATCTTTGCCAACGCGAGTCATCAAATCTCGTAAGATACCTCGCGCTCTAAAAGCTAAGCTTTCAAAGGGAACAAGCCGACTCTCTTCAATAGTTTGTTGGAGATTTCGTAAACTCCGATCGAGGACTTGGATACTATCCGCAGTGCGTCTTGCTGATTCACCTGTTTCTGAGCCTAGCTCTATCAGCCGCAGGCTAATTTCTAGTAATCGGTTAATCGCTGTATAACCTTGTCGATAGCGTTCAACCTTCAGTCCATCTTGTGAGGCATCGAGCAGGGCATAATCATCTTGGACTTCGCGAAGCTGAGTTATGTACTGCACACTATTTTGGGCAAGCGAGACTAGCGGTAATAGATTGGCATAAACGGACTGATAAAATCCCTGTGTGGCACGAGTTGCCATCAAGGTTTCGACTAGATACTGTGACGATCGCTCTAAACGATCAAGTGGCACAGGAATCTGAATATCGGCAATAGTGAGCGGGGGAGAATTAGTTAATGTTGCGATTTCATTAGTTGGGAATGATGCAATAATTGTTTCTTGTTCAATTGCCAAAACTCCGCCTTGACGCGCACTTTCTTTAACCTTTTTGAGAAATGGCATCCATTCAGCGTGCCATAGTTCACAATCAAGGCGATCGCATAATCCTAAGCCTTCTTTTAAAAAATCTTGCCAAGTCAAAGCCAGGTTTATTTCTGCACCAATTTCTTGCAACTGAGCAATCGTCTGCCGCGCGATCTCAGCAGTTTCTTCAGATACAGTTCCTGTTAAGGGCATATCTTCGATCGCCATTTCTAAATCCAGCGTGACCAAATCAAAGCCTTGATTAGCAAATTCTTGCTGAACTTGCTGCATTTCATTCCATTCAGGCAAGTATTCAACTTGAATGCGATCGCGTAGATTTTGAATATACTCCACCGCCACATCTGGCTTGCTGCGCTCCCCCATCTGTACGCTAGCAATCAATAACTCCCCTGCGGCAATCAAAGCACTCGATAGTTCACCATCAGCTAAAGGAGGTGCAACTTCGAGGTAACGCAAGTCTGATAATAAGTCTTCGAGTACAGTCGAGACTTGTAATACTGCTTGAAATCCAACCGTTACCGCTCCTCCCTTAATCGTATGCACACAACGATAAAGCTGTTGGATATCTTCCCGCCAATTAACTGCATTTAATTGATTAACAGTCTGTACATATAGTTGCAAATATTTCTGTGTATCTAATTCAAATAGAGTACGCAGTTCTTCTTGCAGTTGTAAATCATCAAATTCCAAAGTTGTCATTATATCCCCATTATAAAAAAGTTGCCATTATTTTGCTGGGTAACTATCAACTATCTATAAGTAACTTTAAATAACTTTAAAACCCAGATGGTGGTTCGCCCGCATAGCAGGCGAAC
>JAYTWB010000099.1:0-5826 GCA_043743655.1 Cyanobacteriota bacterium
ACATAGCTGGCAAGTCCTATCCCAACAATTCCCACCGCAGCAACGATTCCCCACTGTTTTGGATAAAGATTTAAGCGCCGTCCGATCACAGACATCGCCATGCCCCATGCCAAAAATACATAGGTAGCAGTGAAGAAGATATCCGCGATTGAGGGAAATGGCTCAACAGAGTTTTTCATCGCATTGGCTGCTGTTTCTAAAAGTTTCTTGCGACTTGCTTCTGAAACTTGGGCAATCTGTTTGAGCGGTTCACCTGCTTGGATGATCTGACTCTGGTACTGAAAATCTAGAAATCCAAATATTAGATTACCGATCCCCCAAGCAATGATCCCTAGTCCCAATCCTAGCCATACATTACGACCACTAATAATTTTAGAGCTGCGCCAGTTACGCAAACAGAGGATTCCTGAAAAAGCGATCGCTACTGTTTGGAAAATATAGGTTCCAATTCGATACCAGTTCGGTCTAAAGTTTGACTGAATAACTCCAGATGTTTTTAATAATTCTGTGCATGATTTAGTGTCAGTTAATATCGTGTGTTTATCAGTTGGGGTATTAAAAAACAAATAAAACATTAAGGCTAAGATTGCCCATGCGATCGCTGCCCAGACAATCGATTGCGTGGAAATCCCTGATGGAGAAGGAGATTTGGCTCTACTCATAAAAAATATTGTGATAAGTACATGGGTTGGGGCAATCAATACTACTGCCAAAGTTTACCTTTAGGAGTCTTTTTCAGCCAATCAGTGACAGATACTGATTCGGGCAATTCATTTAAAGCTTCAATCGCACTATCGACAAAACTATTATTCCCAAAGTAGGAATTGGCAAGTCTATATAGTTCACCTAAAAGAAGTTGCAATTTGCTTTCGTCCCAGTTGGGGATTTGTACCGTGTTAAGTGGGTTGATTGACAAGACTCCTTCCAAAGCAATGAGTGTGTCGCTTTGAGCAAACTTACCTTGTTGCATGACCCTAAGTAAATCTTGTTTAAAAGAACCTGCTTGTCGATTGCCAAGCAGGTCTTCGACATCAAGATATACAGCCTGCAATATCAGGAGGCAGCCTTGAACAAGATGTGTACCCACCGATGAACTTTCTGTAGGTGCTGTTTGAAGTTGATCAAACTTGACCCTACCCCACACGCTAAAACGCTGAGGCTCTTCTAATAATACGCAAGCTTTGCCTTTGTTATCAGTTAAGTCACGCCAGAGCGTTAAAGCTTCATCTCGATTATTACCGAACATATTAAGTAACCGAAATGTTTGCCCCTGATACTGCAAAATCGGTATTTGTTGATCTTTGTTTTGGGGATTTTGAACGTTGACAATTTCAACGTCTTGGCGCTTCAGGATGAACATGTCTCTACTGTTGACTTAACTGATGTTAGCAGTAGCATCAAATCATGGCTATCTAATGCCAGAACTAATAATAGTCCCAAAATCACATTTACACCAATTTAAAAAGTCCAGAGAGTAAAAGAGCGTTGTGCGCGCTCTTACTCTCTGGACTTTTTAGAGATGCGCTGCATCTGTATGTGTGAATTTTATAAAAATTTGGGGATAGGAAGAATAATTAGTAAAACGATCGCAATTAAAATCATGCCAACTAAATCACGATTTTGGTCAAGTTCGAGACTTTCGTTTAAAACCAGTGGTTGGGGGGTCGGCAATAAAAACAATAGCAAACTGTAAATCTTTAGCCAGGGCTGGGCGAGCAAAGCGATCGCTAGTAAGACAACTCTGGTGATGCGCGAGATTTGGACGGCTTGACGATGACCAAACATGGCGATCGCCAGATTGCCGCCATCGAGCAAGTCAAAGGGCATTAGTTGTAAAGCGCTTAGAGCTAAGCCAGACCGCCCTGCTAATGTGAGTGGTGAGAGAGCGGGAGCTGGCGGAACTAATATCCAAGTTCCTAAAATCAATAAAATTAATGAGATAACTAAACTTGCGATCGCTGGTATTACAGCTAAGTTGAACAAGACACGGCGCTGATTTGGATAGTTGGTTGGGGTCAAGCTGCCTAATAAACCAAAACCACCGATGCAGGGTAATAAAAGTGGGAGATCAAGTTGCAGTCTATTTTTCTTGGCGACATAATACTGTGCGATCGCTCTGGTGATGAATATGCTGGTAATGCTTAGTAAGTATGGCAAACCTGATTGCAAGCTGGTGAGGTTTATATCTTCAAGTTTACGAATACTTGCGCCTACGGCTAAGACTGTGATTGCTGTGAGTATCACACTGACAATCGAAACTAAGCGATCGCTCAAGTTTATTGTTATTGGAGGTGAGTCGATGGGGCGAGGAATTAAATAAAAGCAGTAGCTAGTTTTGCGCTGTTGATCAGTTGGGACTGCGCCAAAATTTGCACCTGAGTTTTTTAGATCACTTTCTTGTAAGTAGCAAAGAAAGCGATCGCCAAATATTTTTTGGATATTTTGATTAATTGTGTCGTAGCTAGTTTGAGGATTTTGCGATCGCAGGTCGCCACGACAATAGATTTCTTGTGGGCGATATTCTAATCCTTTAAGGTGGTAGACCGTAGCTGGAAAGCAGTCTTTGAGTTGTTTTTCTTCTTTTAAGGTCAGAGTTATTGGTTCAAGATTGGTCGGTGCTAACCAGTTGCGATAAATCCATATGCATAACAAAAATGCGATCGCGAGCAGTGTAAACGGTAGAGTTGTTTGCTTAAGAATTATCCATGCGATCGCTAAACTAGGTGAAGCAACTGCCAGAGTCCACAAAAAAGTTATTTGACTGCGATCTAACTTTCTTAATCGCGATCGCCAGATTGCCACGCAACCGACCACTCCCAAAACAAATACTTCCTCAAATCCCATACTCAAATCCCATATTAGTTATTAGTCGTCTATTAATCGTGACTATTACAGTTATAGACTAGCTCGGCATAAAGCAACGCCCCTAGTCTATGTTTTTAGTATGAGCAAAGAATTTGAATCTATTAATGATCGCTTGCCTCCCCAAAATATTGAGGCAGAAGAGGCTGTCTTGGGTGGCATCTTGATCGATCCAGAAGCTGTCTCGCGGGTACTGGACACTCTGCGTCCTGAAATGTTCTATGTGGCGGCACATCAAGAGATTTTTCGGGCTTGCTTAATGCTGCATAATCAGTCCAATCCCACAGACATGATGAGCTTGACTACATGGTTAAGCGATCGCGACATGCTCGAAAAAATTGGCGGTCAGACCAAAATCGCCCAACTGTGCGATCGCACTGTCAGCGCTGTTAACATCGATTTTTATGCTCAATTAGTCGCGGACAAACATTCACGGCGTAAACTCGCGGAAGCGGCAAGAACCGTAGTCGAGATTAGTTATAGCAATGAGCTTGAGCTAACCCAGTTACTTGATCAGTCGGAACAGAAGATTTTTGCGGTCACTCAATCGCGATCGCAGCAAGGGCTGGTTCCCGCAGGCGATATTCTCACAAAGACTTTTTATGAACTCGAAAGTCGGTTTAACTCGCTCGGTACAGGCAATAGCACCGCCACGGGGCTAACTACAGGTTTTTATGATTTTGATGCGATGACCAACGGTTTACAGCGATCAGATTTGATCATCATCGCGGGGAGACCATCTATGGGGAAAACTGCTTTCGGATTGGAACTAGCGCGAAAAATGGCAGATATTCATCGATTGCCTGTGGCGATCTTTAGTTTAGAAATGTTAAAGGAGCAACTGGTTTATCGGCTCTTAGCCAGTCAATCTAAAGTGCGCTCTAGCGACATGGGCATTGATAGTAATCGCTTACGCAGTGGGCAAATCAGCGAAAATGAATGGGGGACAGTGGCGATGGCGATTAGCGGGCTGTCAGAGTTGCCACTATTTATTGATGACACTCCGAATCCTCCGATTACCGAACTTCGCTCCAAAGCTCGCCGCTTGCAATCAGAAAAAGGTGGCACACTTGGTTTGATTTTGATTGATTATTTACAATTAATGGAAGGTTCAGGTTCTGATAATCGCGTTCAAGAAATATCCAGAATTACGCGATCGCTTAAAGCTCTAGCGCGTGAGCTCAATGTACCTGTAATCGCATTATCTCAATTGAGCCGTGGTGTAGAAGCGCGCACAAATAAGCGCCCGATGTTATCTGACTTAAGAGAATCTGGAAGCATTGAGCAAGATGCGGATTTAGTAATTAACTTATATCGCGATGAGTATTACAATCCAGAGACACCCGATCGCGGTGTTGCTGAGATTATTATTGCCAAGCACCGTAATGGTCCTGTGGGTACGATCAAGTTGCTGTTTGAACCACGATTAACTAAGTTTGAAAATATGGCTTCTGGTCGTAGCTAAACTCTTAGGTGATTCTTAGTTAATTTTTCGTTTAATTATTACAGCGATTCAGGAGCGATCGCTGTAATAATTATTAGATAACTAGCTTACATGAGTAACCTTAAAACCTAAAAGCGTGGGTCTCTTGCTGCGCGGGCGACCCACGCTTTGGTTTTGAGTTTTAATTAACTAACCTGAGGTGACATAAGTGGTAAATATTGGCTATCATGCAGCAAAAATACAAGCAAATCTTCTCCGCAATGTTTACAAATCCAGTCTCTCAAGTCTAGTTAGTTTCCCTATTAAACAAGATCGCCAAATCCCAATCAAAGTTTATGCGCTCTCTTGTGAGCGCGATTTGCCTGAGCAAGTGGCAAGCCTTCGCTCTTTTATTCGTCATGTTGGAGTTCCTGACACATTTACCATCATGTCTGATGGAAGTTATACTGACCAAAGTATTAAACTACTGCGGAGTGTTCATCCATGTGTAGATGTGCAGCTGTTGACCAAATTCCAAAGAGATGATTTGCCGCAGTCTGTTCATGCGTATGCGGCGCAACAAGCGATGGGTAAAAAGCTGGCAGCCCTGATGTCTATCCCTATTGATGGCGCAACTCTTTATACAGATTCAGATATTTTGTTTTTTGAGGGCGCTTCTGATTTAGTTGATTTAGCTAATTCTAAAGATACGCATACTTACTATTTACCTGACTGTAAAAACTCTTTAGACAAGCGCTTAATTTATGAAGATATCGAAATGCAAAATCCAATTAACGCGGGATTTATTCTATTTAAAAAAGCTTTAGATTGGCATGAATCAGTAAAAAGATTGTCAAGTTTAGCAGAAGTTCCCAACTACTTCTCCGAGCAAACCATTGTGAATCTTACAATCAAACGTAATCATGGTGTTGCTCTTGATCGTGAAAAGTACATTATGAATGTTGACGATCAATTTATGTATCCAGATAAATTTGCAACTAAGCAAATTGCAATGAGACATTATGTCAGTGATGTCAGGCATAAATTTTGGCTTTCTACGGTAAAGCTATCTTAAAAACCAAAGCCTAGAAGTGCGATTCGCACTTCTAGGCTTTAACGTTACTTTTGACAAATAACTCTTTCAATTGACTTTTTGAGAACTTTGCTATGTCACAAATATCCAGCTTTGATATCTTTGATACCCTGCTCACGAGATTAGTGATCGAACCAACCGAAATCTTTAGGATTTGTGGCGATCGCGCTAAGCAATTTGGGTGGATAAACTTTGCGGCAGAGACTTTTCGGACGATGAGAATTGGGGCTGAGAGTAGATCGCGCTTGTTTTATGAAGGTGGTGAAGTTAGTCTAGATGAAATCTATCGCGAACTTGCTAATACTCTAGAAATTGATCGAGAAATAATAGATAAGCTCAAACAACTAGAACTAATAGTCGAAGCAGAATATTTGATCGCGGTTCCGAATGCCCGTCAGTTAGTCGAAAAAGCTAGGCGATCGCATTCTCATGTTTTGTTTCTATCAGA
>JAYTWB010000100.1:0-6207 GCA_043743655.1 Cyanobacteriota bacterium
AAAACTTACATTGCTATACCTAGCCCCTAATTAAGTTTAGCAAATCCTCTTCAGAAAGAAGTAAAACACCCAGAGATTGTGCTTTTTCTAACTTTGAGCCAGCATCTGCACCGACAACTAGATAATGTGTTTTTTTGCTGACTGATTCGGTTACTTTGCCACCTGCGGATTGAATCAACACCTTAGCTTCATCGCGCTTCAGAGTTGGTAATGTGCCTGTGACCACAAAGGTTTTACCCGTGATATGAGGATTTATGGCGATCGCCTGATTATCTTTCTGCTCGCTAACAAACTGTAAACCTGAATCTCGCAAACGTTCGACTAGCTGCTGATTAATATCTTTCCGAAACCATTCGCAAATTGATTTGGCAATCTCTGCACCGATGCCATAGATAGAAGCGATCGCTTCAGGACTAGACTTAGCTAATAACTCAACATTAGGAAAATTGTCAGTGATATTTTGAGCGTTAACGCTGCCCACTTGCCTAATCCCTAAGCCGTAAAGCACGCGCGCCCAAGATTTAGTTTTTGATTGCGCGATCGCCTTAATAATTTTATCCGCCGACTTCTCACCCATTCGATCGAGCGATCGCAGTTTTTCACTGGTCAATTCATAGAGATCGGCAACAGAAGTAACCTGATTTTCGGTCACTAACTGCCTGACCAACTTCTCGCCAATTCCATTGATATCCATCGCCTCACGACTGACCCAATGCTCGATCGCCCCACGCACGATCGCAGGGCATTCTAAGTTTAGACAACGAGTTGCCGCTTCAGCTTCGGGCTTGAGAACGGGTTGACCACACTCAGGGCAATGGGTGGGCATCACAAAGCGCATGGCTCCACTGAGGCGCAACTCAGGCAATATTCGGACTACTTCAGGAATGATTTCCCCCGCTTTACGGACGATCGCCGTATCGCCAATATGCAAATCTAGCGCCTCAAGGCGATCGCTATTGTGGAGTGTCGCTCGCGAGACAGTTGTGCCAGCCAGCAACACAGGACGCAACTCAGCAACAGGAGTAAGCGTACCTGTCCGCCCAACTTGAACGGTCACGGCTTCGATGATCGTGGGCATCTCTTCAGCAGGATATTTCCAAGCGATCGCCCAGCGTGGAGTCCTTTGAGTGAAACCGAGTTGGTCTTGTTGCATGAAAGAATTTATTTTGATGACCATGCCATCGGTCATATATGGCAATTCCAGACGTGCGGTTGACCAATGTTGATAATAGTTTTGTAATTCCTCGATAGATGTGCAGAGTTGCTTATTCGGATTAACTCGAAAGCCAATTGTTTCTAAAAATTCCAGAGCTTCCCATTGACTTTGAGGATTGCTCTCTGAGGGAGGAAGATGGATCGTATATCCAAAAAAGTCAAGACGGCGCTTAGCCACGATGCGCGTATCTAACTGACGTAATGTCCCTGCGGCGGCATTGCGCGGATTAGCAAATAGGGTCTCGCTAGTTTGCGATCGCTCTTGGTTTATCTCTTCAAACACCGCGATCGGCAAAAATGCTTCGCCTCTAACTTCAAGGCGATCGGGAGGGTTTTCTAAATTTAAGCGCAAGGGAATTGAACGAATTGTCTTAATATTTGGCGTAATATCTTCACCTGAAATACCGTCCCCTCTGGTTGCACCGCGCACTAATAAACCATGCTCATAAGTTAAGGCGATCGCCGATCCATCGATTTTTAATTCACAAACACTGTCTAAAAATCTATCTAGAAATCCGCCTAGAAATCCATCCAACAATGCTTGCGTAGATATTTGCGGAGATAATCCCTTTTGACAGCGCTCTTGCCAAGTTGCGACATCACCATCTGTAAAGGCATTATCTAAACTATAAAGCGGAATGTGATGCTGCACCGAGCCAAGCTGAGTAGTCGGTCTTTCACCCACGCGCTGAGTCGGGCTATCAGACGTGATCATCTGCGGATATTGTGTTTCTATCTCTTTGAGTTCATGATAGAGCGCATCATAAACAGAATCTTCCATAGTTGGTGCATCAAGCACATAATACTCATAGCTAGCGCGTTGCAACATATTTCGCAATTCGAGCGCCCTTGATTCGATATCAGAGAATTCGGTCACAATATTCATCACAATTTCTAAGCTACCAAATAATCTTGCTAGATAGGATAGGCGGCGCGAAGCGCCGCCTATCCTATCTAGGTTATTGCTAAGTTATTTATTTCTATTTTTGACTTCTTTTTTAATCGCTTGTAAAGTTTCGCCCAGAGCATCTTTAAAAATGCCATAAAATGCGTCAGCAGGTGTGGAACCATTAGGCTGTGCGTTGATGGAATAAGTAATCAAAACCTGAGTCGGTGGACGGCGTGGCACAGTGGAAACTGGCTCTATTTTCCAATAGCCTTCCATTTTTGCGAGATCGCCATCAATGAGACGAAAGTCAATCTGTTTGCGATTGGTTTCAGTAATTGCTAGTTTAGTTCGCGAAACAATCGGAACCAAGAATACTTGACGCGAATCAACTTGCTCAATGACCTTGCGATCACCCCGATTTTCTAGAATCTTACTCGAACTCATGTTGGGAATAAACTTGTAAAGATTGCCATAATCAGTCAAAACTCGCCAAACTGCATCAGGGGAGGCGGTGACTAGCACTCGTGCCACATATTTACCGCGATCGCCTGTAACTACTGTCTGCCCCTTACGCAATGAGTCACGCTGCACTGATGGTAACCGATCAACGGGTCCATCAAAGAGGTCTGCATGGGCTGGCATGGTTGGCACGCTGCAAGCGATCGCGATCGCCATAAAAATAGCTGATCCTGTAGAAAGTTTGGTCATAAATTTTGTGGCTAATTTCTGTGAGAAAGACATTTAGAGTAGTTACAGTTGTTGGATAGGATGAATACTTGAGTTATCGAAGTATTTTTTAGAGCTGATGTATGTATATCAAAATTTGTGGGATTACGAAACTTGATCAAGCCCAAGCGATCGCCCAAATGGGAATCAGTGCGCTTGGTTTTATTTGTGTACCATCTTCACCACGATATGTCAGCGCATCAGCGATCGCAAACCTCACCGCCAGCCTCGATCTAGATTTAGTTGGTGTATTTCTCAACGCAAGTGCGCGTGAAATCGACCAAATCGTAACGCGAGGCGGACTAAACGCAGTGCAGCTTCATGGTGACGAATCTCCAGAATTTTGTCATCAACTGCGATCGCAAGTTAATTCCAAAATCAAGCTAATTAAGGCACTGCGGGTTAGAAATCAAGCAGACCTAGCACAAGCTCAACTTTTTAGTAACTTGGTTGATGCAATCTTGCTTGATGCCTACGATCCACAAATGGCGGGCGGCACTGGCAAAACTCTAGACTGGCAAATGTTGCGCGACTTTCAGCCAAATTGTGACTGGTGGCTAGCAGGAGGGCTATCACCGAACAATGTCGCTGAGGCGATCGCGCAAGTAAGCCCCACTGGTATAGACGTATCAAGTGGGGTAGAACGTTCCCCAGGTGACAAAGATTTAGCTAAAATCGAGAAATTTTTGGCGATCGCTAAGTCTCTAAGTTAGAGCGAGCGGGCGCTATATTTTTCTACGGTCGTTAATAATTCTTTTTCCCCAAACGGTTTAGTTAAATATTCCGTAGCGCCAACCATCCGCGCTTTAACGCGATCAATAAAACCATCCTTTCCCGTCAACATGATAATTGGTACTTTAGCAAAAGCACTTGACTTACGCAGCATTCCGCATAACTCATAACCATCCAGTTCTGGCATTGTGATATCACACAAAATCAGATCGGGCTTTTGTTGAAAGATTATGCTTAAAGCTTTGATAGGACTGGACACCGCCATGACTTGATAGCCATGATTGTGCAGAATATATTCAACGGCTCGGCAAATAGTCACACTGTCATCAATACACAAAATCCGTGGCGACTGAACCTTAAGCTGTGGTGATACTCTCATCGCCACAGGCTTAATTGCCACTTGTCCCGAAGCGATCGCCTCATAGATGGCTTGCCCAATCTGACATATATCCCACCCTGAATATCGTGACAGCTGACGAATAGTCGTTTTGCCATCGATCCAAATACTTAAATGGGGCAAAGCATCATTTGCAATCAATACTGGGCATTGGTCAATTGACTGTAAAACTGGATAAAATTGCTTCCATATCTGTAGTTGTTGAAAACACTCAGAGCTAGCCTGCGAAAATTTGAGCTTGGTTAGCTTTGGTGTAAGTGCAGGGCTAATTTCAAAAACAAAAGTGCCTTGATATAAACCAAGAATATCAAAAAGAACTTCTCGGATTGTATTTTCAAGAATTGACTTAGCTTGATCAGGGTTTAGTATCTTCGATTCTAATAGCGCCCAAATCTGTCCATATTCTAGAACGTTAATCCCTAGCTTTGAGGTTGCCAATTGATCAAGAGCATTGTCTAGACCCAGACCATGTAAATAATCTCGTAGTCGATTGAGATTGCTGTCAGTATCAGTGGCATAAATCAACTCGCCGTTATCAAAAAACAAAAACCAGAATTTTCCTGTGCTGGACTCAATCAACAACTCGCCAGTTCGTTGTCCAAACTCAATCAGGTGAATAATCGTATATACGTCAATCTCTCTGAGCGTGCCTTGCATGAGGTATTACAAATTTGAACTTTGTTTTTATATTTAAAGGGACTTGTCCACAGTATCAGAATTTCGTTTCGCTCCTTGATTTTAAAACTTTATCAAGCCTAAAAAATAGAGTGAGTGCTTTGCACTCACTCTATTTTTTAGGCTTGATTTACATTCAGGACTATTACAAGTCAGGTGGTAGCAATACGGTGTCGATTACATGAATAACGCCATTTTTAGCTTTTACATCTGCTGCAATAACTTTTGCGCCATCAATAACAACAGCTTGACTGGTCTTAGTAACTTTAATCGAAGAGCCTTCAACGGTGGGAACTAGAACAGAGCCAGAGTTGATGTCTTTGGCAAGAACTTTACCTGAGACGACATGGTAGGTCAAGACTTTGACTAAAGCTGGTTTGTTTTCTGGCTTTAGTAAAAACTCTACAGTTCCTGCTGGCAACTTAGCAAATGCCTCGTCAGTTGGGGCAAATACAGTGAAAGGACCTTTCCCAGAGAGCGTATCTACCAATCCCGCGGCTTTGACAGCTGCAACTAGGGTTTTGAAGGAGCCATTAGCAACGGCCACTTGCACGATGTTGCCAGTGGGGGTAACGGCAACCTTTTTTATGACAGGAGATGTACTTGGCTCATGGGCTAGAGATGGAAGACTAACCAAAAGACTAGCTGTAGCGATCGCAATACTAGCAGTCTTGATCAAAAAGTTGGAAGAGTTTTGAATTTTCATAGAAGAAGCGTTAAAGATTAGATAAGTTTTATTACCTATTTTTAATAATACATTAACAATTTGTTTTGTCAGTATTCTAGATCGCTAAGCTTTAGAGATACATAAAGACGACAATGGCAAATGATCCGCTCTTGTTGTCTCTATAAGGCTAGTATACGGGCGATTACGCCACTCTTTCGGCTCAGGACGTTCTTCTCGCAGACAACACTACTTGTCTCCACTAGGAGATGAATTGTAGAGGGCATCAAGTTTTGAGCGGGCATCATCGACATTGATTGATTTGATTACCATTAGTGGCTCATCAATATATTTGCCATCTTTGTCCCACAACTCAGGATGGGTAAATTGAGGAGATACCTGGCGATTGCGGTTGTATTGATAGCCGCGTGGATCATTTTGAGATAGGGCAATCATGCTACGGATCAAGTTACTGATTGCAAAAATTGAAAGGACAGTAAAAGCGAGTATGTAAAGAATTTGTACCATGGCTGCTTTCCTTAAAAAATTATAAACTTATATAAACTAAGTGGACTAAAATCGAATTAAATTGAAGATCGTGTAAAAAGTAAAAAAATGAGTGTAACTGTCACAGGTCGTACACAGATTGCAGTCAAAAATTTAAATTGCTTAATTTAAATTGCTTGATTACGATAGTAACGCATCCCTATGGCTTGACATTCGACAAGTAGTTCATGCCAGGGTCTCATTGTTGCCATGTCTACGCCAACTTGATGTCCTGTAACTCGAAATAAAGCGATCGCGACACTTACTTCTTTGAGAGCATGGTCTAATCGTTCCAGCAATTTTGCTTGATCGGTTTCTGTCAGAAAGTCTAGTTGTTGACTGGAGAGTAGTTTCTGAGCGCGA
>JAYTWB010000101.1:0-6382 GCA_043743655.1 Cyanobacteriota bacterium
AATAATCTTACGGCTCAGGTCTGGATTGAATTTATAAATAACGGCGCGTTCGGCTTTGAGAAATTGACGAGTTTCTTGAACGATCGCCTGACAGATATCTTCTAAGTCAATAGATTGACGGATATTGAGGGCGACTTGAGCGACTAAAGCCTCCCGTTTTTGTGACTGTCTTAACTTGGAGTTTAGGGCAGCAACCAAAGTAATTCCAGACATAGTTTAATGATCTTGATAATCTGAACGGTTTATAGGATTAAGTTTTGCGCCCCCCGCGCTGGACTCGTTAGGTTAAAGTTTTTGAGCATTCAAACTAATATCTTACTAAATTCTACATAATTTCAGGCAATTAAGGTAAATATTAAAAATAAATTTTCGGTAATGCTAGCTGGCTCATTCCAAAGTACTAATCGCTTGGCGGTTAATCAGCACTTTTTTAGTCATCAGATCGCTAATCGTAACCATCAAAATACGGCGATCGCTAATTTCAAAAGTGACGCTCAGGCGATCGCTCCCCACTTGCCCTACGGGGTCAAGTGGAATGATACAGGGTGCAGAAAATGATCGAAAGTCAGATTGTTTTAACAATTGGCTGCTAGTCATCTGTCCATTGCGGTCATAGGTGACTTCAGATTGGGAGATATCCGCAACTTCGCCAACGTCTAGGATCATCTCAGACTGATTGGCGATCGCTGCTTGCAAGATGATTGGCTCGGCTCTTTGGCAAGGATATTTGGTACCTTTTGCAAATAATGTATAAAAAGAATATTGATGTAAATAGGGTTCCCAAAGTCGGATTGCATAGCTATGGCATAAATTATCCTCGATCGCGATCGCTTGTCCTAAGCTTAATGCACCATGAACAACTGCTTCAAATGGCTTGCTAAGCTTGACTTTGGACTTGCCAAAATAAGAAATAATCAATTGCTGGATCGCCACAATCTGACAACTGCCACCGACTAAAAGAACTTGCTCGATTGCGGTCTTGCTAGTTCCTTTACCTAAAGCGATTACCAAAACTTCATCTATGGCTTCACGAAGCTGCTCGATTAATTGATTTTGTTCCAGAATTTCGGTTAGTTCAGTTTGATTGAGCTTGAGTTGATAGTCAATCATATTTTGAGGATTAGACCAGCTTTCGCAAACTTCTTTAACTAGAGACAGCTTAATTTTGATTTGTTCAGAAAGTTTTAAAATATCCCACCAAGCAACTTCGCTAATTTGCGATCGCTCTATTTTTAATTGACGTAAAAAATGTTCGGCAATCCAACGATCAATGTCAATACCACCGATATAAGCGTCAGATTTGGCGATCGCTTCAGCTTTCATAATTTGAGCATTAGGTGCGATCGGAGCTGTCCTAACTAGACTCAAATCTAGAGTGCCGCCGCCAAAATCAACCACTAACACCAATGAGTTCGGTCGGTTAATCGCATAGCCTAGAGCCGCCGCCGTGGATTCATCAATAATTTGAAAATTAGGAAGTTTTAGTCGGTTTGCCAAGTGGCGAAACCAGTTAAGATACGCCTCAAATGCACCAACAGGAACTGTAAAAATCAATCGAGTTGGCTGGATATTGAGCAAGGTCAAGCGATCGTAAAGGTCAGTCAAAAAGATGTCAGCGATCGCCTCAGCATCATAGCGATCGCCATCGATTTCCCGTGCGGGCGATCGAAAGTTAGCAATAATATCGCGCTTAAATCCCTGAAATAATCGCTTGGATTGATTTTTAGATTGACGATCCTGCAATTGATCTCCAAATCGAGCCTGTTCACCCACCAAAAAATGACCTTGACCAGATACATAAACCAAACTCGGCACGAGCCAAGCTATGCCCTCAGCCGTCTCAAAGCCACGCGAGACATCACCAAAGTTCAAGGTTTTTGGGGATATGCCATCAGGATCAAGAATCGCGATCGCGGTATTACTGGTTCCGAAATCAATTGCAATGATGGTCATGCTTTATTTCTAACAACTTTATCCAGGTGGCCAGCTAAATGAGCGATCGCCTAATACATGAATATGCAAATGGAAAACAGATTGCCCTGCTTCAGCTCCATTGTTCGTGACTAAACGAAAGCTCGTTAATCCCTCTTGGGCGGCGACTTTGCTAGCGATGAGTAGCAAGTGTCCGAGCAGAGATTGATCTTCGTTTGTTGCTTCTGAAAGCTTGACGATGGGCTTTTTGGGAATCACCAAAAAATGTACGGGCGCTTGAGGATTAACATCACGAAAAGCGATCGCGCTATCGTCTTCATAAATGATATCGGCAGGGATTTCGCGCTTAATAATTTTGCTAAAAATAGTTTCGTTCATCTTTTTGTTTTTTTGTTTATTTCAAAATTAACGACAGCCTTATAGCGCACGCTGCGCGTGCTTTAAAATCAACTAAAACCTCTGACGCACGCACGGCATGCGTCAAAGGTTTTAGTTGATTTTCCTACTCGATCACACCATCAAATACTAAAGTTGCAGGCCCCGTCATCAAAATGCGATCGCTCTCAGCTAACCAATTAATCTTCAGATCACCACCTGGCAGATTTACAGTACAAATGCGATCGCAGAGATCGTTCAACACCCCCGCCACCACTGTCGCACATGCACCCGTTCCACAAGCTAAGGTTGCCCCTGCACCACGTTCCCAAACGCGCATCTTCACATAGCCGCGATTAACAACCTCCACAAATTCTGTATTGGTACGCTTAGGAAAAACGAGATGATGCTCAAATAGAACCCCAATCTCAGCGATCGCGATGCTATCAACATCATCAACAAAAACCATACAGTGGGGATTGCCCATGCTGACTGTGGTTACATGCCAAGTCTTGCCACCGACTTCGAGTGGAAGATTTACCACTTGCTGCTGATCGCGATCGCCCAAAGTTGTGGGGATTTCCGCCGCTGTCAAAAATGGTTTGCCCATATCTACCGTCACTTGCCCATCCGCATCCATTTGCGTCACGATTAGACCCGCACCAGTTTGGATGGAATATTTACCCGCAACTGTCTCAATTCCTAAATCTTGCATAAATTTAGCTAGGCAGCGAATCCCATTACCGCACATTTCTGGTTCAGAGCCATCGGAGTTAAAAATTCGCATCCTGAATTCTTGATCGGCTTCTGACAACAAAAAGATCACCCCATCCGCACCAATGCCAAAATTGCGATCGCACCATTTCACCGCTTGCTCAGAACTAAGCAGAGGTTGGGTGCTGTGACGGTTGTCGATCAGAATGAAATCGTTACCTAAGCCGTGATATTTACGAAATGCGATCGCCATGAGTTAATTCAATATATTCTAATGATAATCTTATCTTACAAGATCAATTCCTATGAAAAGACTCATTGTATGTTGTGATGGAACTTGGCAAAAGCTAGAAAACAACGGTGCTAGCAATGTCGTAAAAATTGCTCAATCAGTCCGCTTCTTTGACGATCACGGTATCCAACAAATTCTCTATTATGGAGAAGGTCTCGGCACCGAAGGTGACTTCGTCTATGATTTAGGCGGTGGTGCATTTGGATGGGGAATTGATCAAAAAATCAAAACTGCCTACCGATTTTTGAGCCTGAATTATGAAAAAGGTGATGAAATCTATCTATTTGGATTTAGCCGTGGTGCTTATACAGTGCGTTGTTTAGCAGGATTTATCAACTGCTCTGGATTGCTAAATCGCCAATATATCCGTAAAACTCCTGAAGCTTATACATTCTATCGCGATCGCGATTCTTCCACTCGACCTGGCAGCGATCGCGCGATCCAATTTCGGAAAAACTATGGCGATCGCGTACCGATCAAAGCCCTTTGCTGCTGGGACACTGTCGGCGCTTTGGGCATTCCCGATCTGATTCCCAACTTTCCTCTCGATAACTGGGTTAATCAAAAATATGAATTCTTTGATACAAAACTCAATCGCTATATCGAAAATGCCTTTCATGCGATCGCGATCGATGAAATTCGCAAATCATTTCAAGTAACGCCCATGAACCACAGCGATCACGCCGATGACCAGAAAATTAACCAGTTATGGTTTGTGGGAGAGCATGGCTGCATCGGTGGTGGCACTATTGCGACCTATGGCTTGTCAGACATCACTTTAGACTGGATGATGGAACAAGTTGAAGAACTCGGACTAGCCCTTGATCGCAATCAGCTTGAGCGGAAAACAAATCCTCGTTTTGACACTCCTTTTAATAATCAGCCAACTGGACTTCTCTCATGGGGCGGAACCTCTTGGCGGAAGGTGGAAGGTGATATCGCATCTCTGCATAAGACCGTCAAGCAACGTTGGCAGCATGATCAAAATTATCGTCCCCAAAATTTAGCCCATCTCAGCAGAGAGCTTAATAACATATAGATAATATCTAGAAATAAAAAACAAAAAACGACACGATGCGCTGTTTTTTGTTTATGAGATGACATAGAGTAAGTAGCTACGCATGAAATTTCCAGCAAAAAAAGCTTATGACTAGCCTCAAAAATGCCCTTGAGGAAATCGTTGTCGTCGAAGTACAAGAACAACTCAAACATCTGAGTCAACCAGCCCGCGAAGCCATGAATCTGAGCGAGGTAACTGCCTTTGCCCTAAATCGATTGCCAGTGCTTTACGCAAGTACTAGCCGAGGATGGCTGCAACAGCGCAAACGCGCCCATAATGAGTTTCAGGATCAAATTGTTAGTGCTGTTAAGCAGGCTCTTTTAGGGGTAAAACGCGATCCTTTACGGAAATCGACTAAAATTGCGGCAGGTCAAGTCGAGACACCTGCTCATGTACTCGCTCGACTCCAACAACTTTTTAGCAAGCCATCTCTGCTCTGGCATGACGTACCACAAGCTTTTCAAGAAGCGATCGCATTAGTCAATCAAACATCACACACAAGTTTAAGCATTAGCGATCGCCATCGACTGCAAGATGTCAAAGGTTATTTACAGCGCAAGGGGCATACCCATGATCATCGAGACTGGCAAGTCAATGTCCCACTTCCCAATCCCGAACTGATCTCTTATATTCTTTCCGCTTCCTATTCTCTAACTAATGTTTTAGAAGATTTAGTCAATCAGGAAGTAGCCAATCAATTAGTACATATGTCAACGGTTTTACCTCGCAAAGTTGGCATTGATGACGTATCAGCTTATGTGCTTAATCGTCTGCCCGCGATGTATGCAACTACTGAGCAAGGCGTGATCTGGCAAACTCAGAAAGCGAAAGAGCAGCTATCTAGCCAGATTGAATCAACCGTAATCCAGTCATTGATGACTTTAAGCAAAACACCACGTCGTCTCGCCGATCCGATTCCATTATTTAAATTTGAAGAAGAATGTGAACATGCGATTAAAGAAATACGTCATGTTTTTCAACGGGATGACATTACATGGCGAAACATAGCGCCATTAGCCGAGTATGCGATCGCTCATGAAAAACAAGGCATGACTTATTGGAAACAACAATGGCGAATGTTGGGACAAATTTATAGCGAAATGTATCTCCAGCCAGGGGACGCTGAGTTATCGCTGAGCCAGACCGTTGAAGGAGAAGTTCTCATAGTGCGAACTCATACTAAATCAGCTTTTGGTTGGCTAGCCGATAATCCTCGCAATCTAGGAATCAGTACTTTACGCTTGTTTCCTGCGGTGGCAGCGATTGAGCTTTATGCATCTTTCTTAGATTTCTCTATTGCTTACACGCGTGAAGAGATGACCGCAGATGGGATTATTTAAGTCTTGTTAATCACTGAGACCCTCACCCCTAGCCCCTCTCCCTTTGGGAGAGGGGGCTGGGGGGTGAGGGCGCGTTTCAATTAATAGTCAGTTATTAACCGAGAACCTTACGAGCAGTTGCAACTACGTTATCAACAGTGAAACCGAACTTCGCATAGCCGATAGGACCTGGAGCCGAAATACCAAAGCTATCCATACCAACAACCGCACCTTCAGAACCGACATACTTGTGCCAGCCAAAGGTACTACCCGCTTCCACACTGACGCGCTTCTTGACTGCAACTGGAAGTACAGATTCTTTGTATGCATCAGACTGTTCGTTGTAGAGTTCCATCGAGGGCATAGAAACTACACGCACAGCTTTACCTTCAGCCGTCAAGATGGCGGCGGCATCAACAGCAAGAGCAACTTCAGAACCAGTGGCGATGAAGATCAGCTCAGGATTCGGTACATCAACAACGATGTAACCGCCTTTCTTAGTTCCTTCGATTGAAGTACCTGCTAGGTTCTTCACGTTTTGCCTTGTGAAAGCCATCAGAGAAGGACGCTTACGATTAGTGATCGCGACTTGATAAGTACCGACAGTTTCTTTCGCATCAGCAGGACGCAATACTAACAAGTTAGGAATTACGCGCAAAGAAGCGAGGGTTTCGACTGGTTGGTGAGTAG
>JAYTWB010000102.1:0-2455 GCA_043743655.1 Cyanobacteriota bacterium
GGGTAATTTAGCTTTGCTCAAAATTGCTTTATAGAGATTCACGCCATAGAGCTTCGCATCACTGAGATTTGCTTCACTGAGATCCGCCTCTCCCAAATCTGCCCCACTAAAATTTACCCTAACCAGAGTGGCGCGATACAGCTTAGTCCCATTTAAATCCGCACCATTAAGTTTAGCACTGCTTAAGTTTGCACCATAGAGACTAGCTTCACTGAGATTCGCTCCACTCAAATCAGCATTGCTCAAATCAATTCCATTCATATCAGTTTTGCTAAGATTGACCCCTGCAAAGTTGCGGCGACCTGTATGGTAACTATCGATCAGTTCATTAACTTCCATTAGTTTTCCTCTAGTTTTCCTCAAATACAAGATGAATAGAACAACCCCCGCTTTGCGGGGCTTGTTCTATTCATCTTGTTGCTGGTCTTGTTCGCTTATTTCTGCTTCCATCGCTTCTAAAATCTCTTGTTCTTGAACTGTGAAGTCTGCTTCACTAATATCTCCTAAATCAAATTTTAGTTGGAGAGAAGTGAGCCGTTTTTGGAGATTTTCTGTTTTTTCTAATTCATCAGTTGCGCGTTCTTCGATCTGTTCTGCGATCCAGACCAGTCCATCGAGGGGCGCTGTCAGTAGTTGCCATATCATTGAAATATACTCCAAACTTATAAATTATGCTAAATGTTGCTTATCGACTTGGGGTGCGCCCTTTATTATTTTCTCTTGATCCTGAAGTTGCTCATAATTTGGCGATCGCAGCTTGTCATCGAATTAGTGAGTCATCCATCCTTCAGGCGATCGCCAAGTCTACCTTTTACTATAGCGACTCGCGACTGTCACAAACCCTGTGGAACTTAAAATTTGCCAATCCTGTGGGCTTAGCGGCTGGTTTTGATAAAAATGCGGAAGCGATCGGGGCATGGTCAAACCTCGGATTTGGGTTCGCGGAAGTGGGGACAATTACCTCACAGGCTCAAGGGGGCAATCCAAAACCACGTTTATTTCGGTTGCCAAACGATCGCGCTGTGCTAAATCGGATGGGTTTTAATAATCGCGGCGCAGCGTCAGTGGCGGCTGATCTTCAGAAATATTTGCAAGCGCGTATGCTGAGCATTCCTCTAGGTATTAATCTGGGAAAATCTAAAGTCACGGCGCTAGAAGATGCCAAATTTGACTATGCCGAAAGTTTGCGATCGCTCTACGAATTTGGTGATTATTTTGTGGTGAATGTGAGTTCGCCGAATACGCCAAATTTGCGCGATTTGCAAGCCACTGATCAGTTATGCGCGATTTTGGCTGAGCTAAATCCCATTAATATTGCCCACAAACCGATCTTCGTAAAAATTGCTCCTGACTTAAACGATGCTGACATTATCGAAATCGTCAAAGCCTGTCAAGCCTATGGTGTGGCTGGAATCATCGCCACAAACACGACTATTTCGCGACAAAATTTGGTGACAACTCACATACAAGTCACAGGCAAATCTGTAACCGATGAAGCAGGTGGTATTAGTGGTCAGCCAGTACGTGATCGCTCTTTGCAAGTGATCAGCCTGATCTGGCAAACAGCGCAAGGTAGTTTACCGATTATCGGTGTGGGCGGCATTTTTACAGTCGAGGATGCTTGGCAAAAGATTATTGCAGGGGCAGCGATCGTGCAAATTTATACAGGCTTAATCTATGAAAGTCCAGCGATCGTCAAGCAGATTTTGCAAGGCTTAATCATCAAGCTGGAAACTCATGGCTTAGATAATATTCAACAAGCGATCGGGCTAGCCCATCAATAAAGAAAGAGAAATGCTTTGCATTTCTCTTTCTTTATTGAGCGATTCTTAACGCAATTGCTCTAATTCAGAACGTAAACTTGCGAGTTGTTGCGTGAGTTCTTTAATCTCATCGCGCATACTAGCTTTTACCTTTTTATCAGCTAAATTTTCAGGAACCGCATCATCAACCGTTCTAGCCGTGGTAGTCACAGTGGTTAGCCCAGTCGCTTCTGGCGGCTTGGTCGTGCCACTGACCTGTTGCGCGATAAAATTATCCACAAAGCTACGCGCTTCGGCTTCGGTGGTTACGCCCTTGTCAGCAAGCTCTTGAGTTACTTCATCAAAACTCCGCCCCACCATTCTCAGATTTTGTTCGCGTTTGATCGGGTCTTGGATTACCTCAAGTAATGATGATGTTGCACCCAGTGTGACGTAGTAGCCTCTTTGCATTAGCTTGCTTAGGTCGATGGTATCCATAAAGCTCCTGCAAATGTGTAGTTTTGTTATATATTCTAGCCGCCCATCTCAACTAAATGGCAAATATCATGGACACACCTAAAAAGTTAAATGATCAACTAACTAATCAATTAACAGAAAAAGTTGTTTTAGTAGATAGAAGCGATCGCCAAATCGGAGTTGCTGAAAAACTACAAGCGCACCGTGATGGTCTGCTACATCGTGCTTTTTCGATA
>JAYTWB010000103.1:0-3185 GCA_043743655.1 Cyanobacteriota bacterium
AAAGCCTGAGTAAAAAGCCTATGAACAAATATTTCCATACTTTGCAGCTTTTTTGGTCAACTGCGATCGCTGCCGAACTCGAATATCGCATTAACTTTGCGATCGCCGCCCTGAGCAGTATTGGCAATTTGGCAGGAAGTTTATTTGGGTTGTTTTTGTTTTATCGCACTGGCTACACTTTTGCAGGCTGGAAATGGGAAGAAGCGCTCATTGTAGTTGGTATATTTACGATCTTAGATGGTTTTGCAAGTACATTTCTCGCTCCCAATTTAAACAAAATTGTCGAGCATGTCCAAAAGGGAACATTAGATTTTGTCCTTTTAAAACCGATCAGTAGCCAATTTTGGCTTTCAGCAAGGGCAATATCACCGTGGGGATTTCCGAATATATTCTTTGGCTGTGGTCTATTAGTATATGCAGGTAGCAGACTGGGACTGGGATTTAGCAATTATCTTTTGAGTCTGCTCCCTCTAAGCTTTGGCTTAATCAGCCTCTACAGCATTTGGTTTATGTTGGGTGCAACTAGCATCTGGTTTGTAAAAATTTATAACGTTACAGAAATTCTTCGCGGTCTGATGGAAGCAGGTCGATATCCGATGGCAGCTTATCCTGCCTCCTATCGTTTCTTTTTTACTTTTATTGTCCCGATCGCTTTTTTAACCACTGTTCCTGCTGAGACTCTACTAGGGCGAGGTGAGCCAGTCTGGATATTCGGGGCGATGTTATTAGCGATCGCTTTGCTTTATGCCTCAAATCAATTTTGGCAATTTGCACTGAGGTTTTATACCAGTGCCTCCAGCTAGCCAACCTTAAAAGCAAAACTTCATAGCCCTCAAGCTTTTGATATGCTGATTAACAGCAAACTGCAAATATATAAACAACTATGCCTAGATCGCAACGTAATGACAACTTCGTTGATCAAACCTTTACCGTTATTGCAGACACGATTTTAAAACTTTTTCCTGCAAGTCAGAAAGAAAAAGAAGCCTTTGCTTACTATCGCGATGGCATGTCTGCCCAAGGTGATGGCGAATATGCTGAAGCTCTAGCTAACTACGAAGAAGCCCTCAAACTTGAGGAAAATACTTACGATCGCAGCTATGTGTATTACAACATGGGTTTGATTCATGCTAGCAATGGCGATCACGACAAAGCTCTTGAGTTTTATGAGCAAGCGATCGACCTCAATCCTCGGATGCCACAAGCACTGAACAATGTGGCTGTGATCTATCACCACAAAGGCGAAAACGCTCAAGATGAAGAGCAAGCTGAAGAATATTTCAACGTTGCTTCTGAGCATTGGGTAAGGGCGATCCGACTAGCGCCAAACAACTACATCGAAGCTCAAAACTGGCTCAAAACCACAGGTAGAGCTGATATTAATCTTTTCTTTTAGAATTTAACCCAACATCAAAATTATAAAAACATCATGATTGACAGAGAACAAGTTCGCCATGTCGGTCGTTTAGGTCGGCTGCAACTAACTGAAGCAGAAGAAATTTCTTTCACAAAGCAACTAGATAGCATTTTGGACTATTTCCAACAGCTAAACGAACTCGATCCTTTCCTAGAAGGGGTTGAACCAACCACCAGAGCTGTTAACACCGTCAATATTACTCGTCCCGACATATTGCAGCCATTTGGCGATCGCGAGGTATTACTCAACTGCGCCCCTGACCGCGAAGAAGACTTTTTTCGAGTACCGCAAATTATGGGTTAGAACTTACAACACGCCATAAAGTTATGGATACTTCAAGTCGTCTCCCCCCGTATTGCTTGAGCATATTGCTAGCCGAGGATAATCTTGTCAATCAAAAAGTTGCCATGCGTGTCCTCAGTCATTTGGGCTACCAAGCTGATATAGCTGCTAATGGGCTGGAAGTTATTAAGGCGATCGCGAGCAAATCCTACGATCTGATCTTCATGGATATTCAGATGCCTGAAATGGATGGTTTAGAGACAACTAAATACATTCGCAAACAGGAAGTAAAGTCTCAACTTACTCCTATTGCGATCGTTGCTATCACAGCCAATGCCTCCCATGACGATCAAGATATTTGTCGTAAAGCGGGGATGAATGATTACATAAGTAAACCAATTCAGATTAGTGAATTAAAAACAATTTTGCAAAGGTATGAATCATTCAAAAACAACAAAAGCACCTGATATATCAGGTGCTTTTGTTGTTAACAAATTTGAAAAGACAAGCCCTGCAATAAATTGCGGGCTAAAAGCTAAAACCCGTTGAAACGGGTTGAACTCAATTTGTAGATACTGTTTTAAGCAGCTTCAGATTGGGCAACTTCTACAGGTGCGACAACCACAGGAGCATAAACGCTGATTTTCTTGCGAGTTTTGCCAAAGCGCTCAAATGTCACCACGCCATCAACAGTTGCATACAAAGTGTCATCGCTACCACGACCAACATTGTTGCCGGGATGGAACTTAGTGCCGCGTTGACGAACAATAATGCTACCCGCCTTAACGACTTGACCACCATAACGCTTTACGCCGAGGCGCTTAGCATTAGAGTCACGACCGTTTCTTGTACTACCCGTACCCTTCTTATGTGCCATTTGTTTTGTATCCTCTAAAAAGTACTAATCAAAAAATGATAGGAGCAAACAACACTGGGCGCTATCTACTCCTATGGGGCTAAGCTGCTGCACCGCTTAAGTTGATCGCTTCAACCATAATCCGCGTCATAGGCTGACGATGACCATTCTTTCTGCGAGTTTTCTTTTTAGGACGCATTTTGTAAACGATTACTTTTTTTGCCTTGTGGTGGCGCATTACAGTAACTTCTACAGTTGCACTATCGACTAGGGGCTGCCCAATGGAAATAGCACCGTCCATGTTGACAAAGAAAACTTTGTCAATGGTCAATTTACTGTCTGTTTCGGCTTCTAGTAGCTCAACGTCATAAAATCTGCCGACTTCGACGCGATATTGCTTACCGCCTGTTTCAATGATTGCGTAACTCATGGTTTTTAAATATTCAGTAGATGCCGTACAGGTATTAGTGATTGAAACTCACTAATTTTTTAAACAACCCGATCCGAGCATGAAAGATCGTGCGATCTGTAAGTATACAGGAAATTTTCAAATAATCAAAATCAAAATTCCAAAAAGCAGAAAGGGAACGCTTCGCGTTCCTTTTCTGCTTTTTGGAATTTATTTGAGCC
>JAYTWB010000104.1:0-3755 GCA_043743655.1 Cyanobacteriota bacterium
TCGCAATGTCAGCTCCAACCACCTGTCCTGCCTTGTGAATCAAAAGCCCTGCCATCGCCTGACTATGCTTGAGGAGTTCATGCTCAGCGACCTTCTCAAACAAGCTCAGTTCTGAGCTTTCCATTGCTTCAGTCGCTTTCTCGATCATCTTGCGTACGCTGGGCTTGGCTTCAGCCTTGATACCATACTGCACGATTACGGTATTAATAATCCCCAAATTCTTTTGATCATCTTTTAGAAAGCTTTCTAAACGGTTAGAGATTTCTCGATCAGGACAGGCTTTAATCAAAGCTTTTTCATTAGCAATCAGCAAATTTTGAGTTGCTTCCATATCGGCAAGTTTGACCGCGATCGCTGTGCGTCTATTATCTTCGAGTGTTACTGACATTGAATTACTCCTGATAAATATTTCTTGAATATCTTGACTTGAATATCTTGAACAGTTGCTCTTGATCGTTCTTGATATAGTTGCGTAGAGAATTTCTCTATATTAAGTAATATGACAGGAGAATGTATGAGTTCTTGAGTGATTTGATTGACCTGCTTTAATACGAAACAAAGCGTAATAAGTAACCTTAAAACTGAGATCATGGGTCGCCCACAAAGTGGGCGACCCATGATCTCAGTTAGCTTTTTACAAAGGCAGCAAAGATTGCAAATTAGCTTAATGCCTCAAAGATGTAGAAGCTCTATCCCAAGCATCTTTTACCGCATGTTTAGCTTTTTCCCAAGTTAGATTTCCAGTTTGATTGATTTCATAATCACGCTTTAAATCTGTCTCAACTTGGCTGTAATCTCGACCAGAATGACCATAGCGATCGTATCCTTCATAGCCAGTGCGATAAGCAGGTTGGTAATCTTCGTAGGAAGTACCTTGCTCAACATACGGACGCGAAGTGTAGTTGTCTCGCCAATGATTGTCTTCAAAAGTCGGATTAAGCTGTTCCGCCGTGTCTTTACCCGCTAAACCACCAACTACAGAACCGATCACGGCTCCAACTACTGCGCCAACAGGACCGCCCACTACACCACCAATCACTGTGGCGATAGTTCCCGCACCTGCGGCTCCGACCCCAGTACCAACAGGATGTGCTCCTGGCTCTCCAGAGATTGGATCACGGTTAGCATCTTTTTGATCAGGTTGATCATTCATATTATTCTCATCATTTTTAGGGTCTAAATGGACATGATTTTCTAACATGAGTTTTTCCTTGTGAGTTATATTTTTAATTGCATTTATGTAGTTGTATAAGATTTAAAAAAATTAAAATCTCTACACAACTCCTATGCTTCTTATCATAGTAATTTGATTTTTTAGAGATTTCTATTAATTGTTAGAAGTTGTTGTAACGATTTAAATGGTTCTAGAACATCTTATACAATTCATTCAATTTTAAATTTTACTTATACATGATTTCTAACATCAAAGTGCAAAACTAAGTGTTGTAAAGAATAAATGTTGCAAAGAAATTAATATTAGTAATCATCAACAAAATTTAAAGTTGATAGTACTTAATTATCTAATTAATCAATTAATTGTATTAAATAAGGAATAAGAGTCATGTTGTTAGCACAACAAAACAAACGAGCGATCGGTACTTTTTCTAATCATGCTGATGCAGAAACTGCTTTGCGTGAATTGAGAGATAGCAGCTTCCCGATGAATCAGGTCTCTGTGGTCGGACACGATGTTGAGCGCAACTCAAATATGGCTGGAGCCGACGGAAGCGATCGCCTTTCTGATTTAGGAGATGGCAATAGAGCTGAGCAAGGTGCGGCAACTGGTGCGGCAACTGGCGGTGCGGTCGGCGGATTGACTGGCTTGTTGGTCGGCTTGGGTATGGTGGCGATTCCTGGTGTGGGTCCAGTGATGCTAGCAGGAGCTGCCGCAACCACATTAGCAACGGCTTTAACTGGTGGTGTGATCGGTGCGGCAACTGGCGGTATTGTCGGTGGTTTAGTCGGCTTGGGTATTCCTGAAGATCGGGCTAGAAAATATAGCGATCGCATCGATCAGGGCGACTATCTAGTGATGGTACAAGGTTCTGACGATGATATCCGTCGGGCGCAGAAGATATTGAGTCATCGTGGAATCGATGATTGGGGTATTTATGACGATGAGAGAGATGCTCGCATCAATAACTCAACGAGAACAGGTAATTCCAATCTAGGTTAAATCCTTAGCTAGATTGTTATTGAATATTTTACAAAACATTTAATAACAATCTAGCCTTTACTTTTCTACAAAACACTTTTCTGCAAGACACTGTAATCACAAATCCACAAATTAAACACATTAATAACATGAATAGAAAAATAGTTTCCTCATTCTTGACAGGTTTTTTACTCGTTACCGTTGGTGCTTGTACCGATGCTAGGACTACTGCCGATGCTCCTAACTCGGCTGATCAAAAACCGCAAACTTCCATGACCCAAACTCCGATTGCGAAAAGCACCGAAACAGCTAAATCTGATGCTCAAAGCGAGATTCGGGCTAAGCAGTTAGACGCTGATATTCGCGCCCGTGAGCAACGTGGTAATGCCATGACCGATCCCAAAAATCGCAATGACGGCGATCTGGCGAGTGAAGTGCGGAGCAAACTAGAGGCAAATATTCCTGCTGGGAATCTCACGGTTGCTTCTAAAGATGGAATTATAACCGTAGCAGGTACAGTTTCTAATCTAGATCAACTGAGTAAGATTCAAAAGTTGGGAATGGAAATCAAGGGAGTGAAAAGTGTCATTGTCAATGCTGTCGTAGCTTCCAAGCCAAATTAATGTCAGATTAACAGTATTCAAAGATAGGAGACGCTTTGCGTATCCTATCTTTGTAACATTTTATTTCGTAGTAAATCAAGTTCATCAAATCACTCAAGAAGTCAAACACTCTATTGCTTTCATAAGTATATAGAAAATATTTAAACTTTTCTATTACTAAAACACGAGAATTTATTATGCCTAGACTTGTAGGGAAGAAAAGCAATCCTGCCTTGTACGCTGGTTTAGGTCTTTTGGTAGTTGCTGTTGGAGCAATATCTTTAGAATATTTTGGCGTGATTGACTACATTCCGAATTTTGGAAAAGACACTAAATCAAACAGTACTTCTATTAGTCAACCCGCACGAGTGAGATGATCTTAGTTAAGTTTGATCGGTTTGATCAGTCTGGCTCACTCAGTTTAACCTTGACAAAATTAGAGGATATTTACAATGCGTAATGGCAAAGGGATGATCGGTAAGCCAGTAGTTGCTTATGACTCTGGAGAAGAATTTCAGAATATAGTAGACTTGATTTTTGATCAAGAAAGTAATCTATTACTAGGATTTCTCGTTGATGAGGGTGGTTGGTTTAGCAATGCATTGGTATTACCTTTAAGCAGTATTCAGGCGATCGGTGCTGATGCGGTAATTGTTGGTTCTAGAGATGCGATCGCACCTGCGAGTGGGTTCCCTGAAATCGAGAATATTTTAACAAGAGACAATGTCCTAAAAGGTACTCGCATCATGACTGTAGATGGTCGAGATTTGGGAACTATGGTAGACCTTTACTTTGATGATACGACTGGAGCGATAGAAGGGTATGAAGTGTCAGGAGGTATCTTTGCAGATGCTTATTCTGGTCGCTCTTTTGTGCCTGCTCCTGACACTCTTAAAATCGGCGAAGATATCGCATTTGTGCCTTCAGAAACCGCTGATCTGATGGAAGAACAAGAGGTGGCATTAAGGGCGCTATGCAAACTGCGAGTGAAAAAGTCC
>JAYTWB010000105.1:0-3083 GCA_043743655.1 Cyanobacteriota bacterium
GTAATAACTCACGCCCAGTTAATACTTTGTCCAGAGCCACTTCTTGCGCCACATACCCAATGCGATCGCGGATTGTTCTGGGCTCAGTTGCCCCAGCCACCTCGATTACACCCGAATCAGGAATAGTCAGCGTACAAAGACAACGCATAGTTGTTGTCTTACCCGCTCCATTTGGACCGAGTAGCCCATATATCTGTCCCTGTGCAACATTTAGAGAAACTCCATCTACGGCAATAGTTTCGCCATAAGTTTTCTTGAGATTTTCAATTCTTACAGACGATTGCATGGAGGTATCTAATATTACGTTTCGTAAACCTATTTTAACCGTGATGTTCTTAAAACGGCAACAAGATTCCTAAGTCTTATCTGGATGTATTTATTATTAACTTTTATTACTTTTTTAAGTGTATTAACTGGTGCGATTCTATTCTTAGATGAAGGGGAATTTTCGAGACTTAAAAGTATTTTTTATGTGCTTTATACGCACTTTCAATAGACATTTTTTTACGCATTTTTACAAGACATTTTTTACAAGGGGTAAAGAATTATGTTAACGATGAATCGGACTTTAGATGAAAAGATTGGGAATGTTGATCGCGTTTATCTTACAGATAACGATCTGTTCCATTTAGAACGTTTTGCCAGTAATTTTTCAACACGTCTTGAGGCTTATAGTCTATTACGCGATCGCGCAGATGAACTTGTGGTGCGATCGCTCAAATTATTAGCTCAGCAATATCCAGATTTGCTACAAAAGCATTTGCAACGCTGCAAGTACGACATGTCTCACATTCTTCGCTATATGGCACTAGCTATATTGCGTGATGATGAAGTCTTTTTTAAAGAGTCTTTAATGGATTGGCACGCCAATATTATCCATTCTTACCAAATGTCATCTGAGTGTTCTACCGCCTATCGTCTCTTGCAAGAAGTATTAGAACAGATGTTGTCTCCTGAGAGTTCTATCTTGGTAAAGCCATATTTGGAAGTAGCTGTTTCGTCTTTTACGAATGCTTAAGATATAAGCCCCCAGTCAACTCGAAGCCCCAGTCAACTTATTTTTGAAAAAGTTTGGAGAAGTTGTCATGAACGATCATTTCTGTGTAACTATTGACCGCAAGTCTAGCGAAGAAGAGCGCCAAGTCGCATTGCGTCAAATCTATCAACAAGTCTTAGAGCGTCAACCCTACGAGTACGAGCGGGTGGTTCTTGCTAAGTCTGAAAAAGACTTTTTGAAAGGGAAGCTAGGAGTGCGGCATTTCATCGGTGAGCTTGCCATATCAGAAGTCTATCTCAATAGTTTTTATGAAGATTGTTCCAATTATAAATTTGTGGAATTAAGCTTTAAGCACTTTCTGGCGAGAGCGCCCATTGACAATGAAGAGATTGGTATATACATGGCTCTTCTAATCGAACATGGCATGACCGCTTTTGTTGCTGAAATCCTCGGCTCAGAGGAATATCGCAAAGCATTTGGAGGCTTTACAGTGCCTTATCCTCGCACGGCGAAAGTCTATAACTCCCCTCGCAACTATATGCAGTCGAGCCTGCTTCATCATGAGCATATTGGTAGAAGAGGGAAGATCGTTCCCACACTATATTGGCAACAATTGAGATTGAACTGTGAAAATGGTCACTGTATTTTGCCTGATGGTGTTCTGCCTGATGGTGTTGTGACTGATCTAAATCAGTCTGCCCGATCACACTCTTCTTCTCTAAATGTTGCAAGTCCTGATTTGAATACCGAAATTGAAGAGCTTTTGCTGATGTTGAAAAGCACTGATGCTAGGCAAGTCGTGCAAAGCTTGAATGAAAATCAGCGATCGCTATTGCGCGATTTGGCTAAGTAAATGGCAAAAAGATAGTTAAAATTTCACCATCATGAGATGCACTGGTCGAGTGCATCCTGACTGTAAGTTTGCCGCCGAGGGCTTTTAGTAAAGTCTTTGTAGTTGGCAAACTTAAGCTCAACGTACCTGTCTCAGGTTGCAGCATCAGCCATTGTCCCACAACTTTGAGTAAGGGCAAATCACCACGGTCTAGTCTTGTCACTTGTGATAAAAATTGCAACTTGAGATATTCACCCGCACTGGTGATGATTAGCTGAATATGACTATCAGGCGGGAAACTGCGGACAAGACGATCAACTAGACCATTCAGAATTTGAGATAGAAGCAAGGCGTTACTCAAAATCGGATGGATTTCAGTTGGTAAAATCATTTCTAGCGAAATCTGCCTCCTTCCCGCATTCTCTTGCCATCGCATAAACCCATCGCTTAAAATCGCTTCGATTTGAGTTGCTTCTAATATGATGGGATAACTATCAAGTTGCGCTGCTTCAAAAATCAAATTGAATCTTTCAATCTGTTCCGTGCATTCTGCATCCACTCGATCTAGACGATTGTGAACTTCAGCAGATATATCTTTGCGCCGTTTTAGCGATCGCACCAACATCCGAATTGTGGTCAGGGGCGTTCTCACCTCATGGGTAATCGCTCTGATAATATCAACTTCTTGGATTTCAGGAATCGGTAACTCCTGATGAATCGAAGATTGCGCCATCAAAATTGCGCCAAACCTTGCCATGGTTTGATAGGGAGGCATGGTTGGCGTGAATTGTTGCAGCTTTGTTTGCAATAAAGCCTTTTGGTCAGTGCGGCGAATGCGGGGTAATAGAGCCGCGATCGCCGTTTGAATGGCAATAGGATGCAGTGACCAAACGCAACTATGGCTTTTATTTGAAGAAACTACTAAAGCGCTAAAAGTTTCAGTAATCAGAATACATAACCATTCCTGATTGAGTGGATCAGATTTGGGAATGGAAACAACTTGCGTATCGCCAATCGGTAGTGAGCCTGTGGGAAATAATGATGATTTGCTGGTGGTGAATATCCAAGTTTGTAACTCAGTCTGTCGAAACGCAGCATCTGCAAAAATGTAAGGATGATGAGTCAACAACAAGCCTTTGAGTTGTCGCTGCATCGAAAACTGCTGAAGAACAGCGATCGCCCTATACCAAAATTCCTTTGCTTCGGTTTGATGCAACTCTTCGACAAACTCATGGGTTTGCACATTTTGCTGCA
>JAYTWB010000106.1:0-17288 GCA_043743655.1 Cyanobacteriota bacterium
CGATCGGATAATTAGCTAATTGTTTAGCAATCCGCAACATGTCGGGAATGCTCTCACCAATTATTTGTGCAAATACAGGTCGTCCCGTGGCATTTAACGTAATCGATTTGAGTATCTTTTTATCAAGATTAGAATTAGCATAGACCCGAAAATATTCAGTTACATAATAATCAGGACAGCCATATTCACTCAACATTTGCATAAATGCAAGATCAGTCACGTCCTGCATCGGTGCAAGCGCAGTCAGAGGTTGTCCTGATAAGATCGGTGATGGGAGAAGTTGAGCAGGCAAGTTTTTTCTCTAAGTATAATTTAATTAAAACCTATGAGCGATCGCCCCTCAGCATACAACGTCAAAAGATCACTAGATTATGAACAGGGATCGCTTTTTGGTGAAGGAATACAGCGGAATTCTCGCCTCTATGATAGTGATACAAATTATGAAATGGGATTATCGTTTTTGCAAGTATGGAAACAAGCGATCGCTAAGTACCAAAGCCATATCACTAGAGCGATCCCAGCCACGCAAATCTCTCTTTTTGACTTGCCATCTAGCCATTGCGATCCCGATGTGATCAATCCTTTTAACTTACCAATTCATCCTGTTGAGTTCTATCGATTACCCAGCACTGATGATGGTGATTCTTGTATCTATTTTGTTATCGACTTAATCTCCTCATTTCAAGAGCCTGTGCTACTGTATATTGGAGAGACCTGTCAATCGAATAAAAGATGGAAAGGCGCACATGACTGCAAACGATATCTGCTTAACTATCAAGAACTGCACATCACCCACAAATCCCCAACACAAGTTGTAATGACGTTTTGGTGGGAATCCCCTCGATTGGTGCAGCCCCGACAACAACTAGAAAGAACCTTAATCAAAAAATGGCGATCCCCCTTCAATAAAGAGAATTGGAACTTTTGGGGGACTCCATTTACAAATTGATCTTTACAAATTAACCTTCACAAATTAATTCGTCACTAACTACATATCATCATTCAATCAAAATTATTATGACCTCTCACAATCCAAATCCTCAACTTGATTTCAACGAATTATGGTTTGCAAAGTTTTTCATTGGAAGTATGGTAGCGATCGCCTTTCTTACTGTAGCCTTATCTTTTTTGCCATCACCTTCAGGAACACGCAACATGCCTCAGCCAAAAGTTGTAGTTCTACCTGTTAATCAAAATTTTAAATAATATAAATAATATTAAAATAATGATCGAAAGTAATAATCGCGCGCATCAGCAGTTTGTTACTTTTGTTTTTCTAGTATTTTTCTACTTTAAAAAAAACAGCTTCAGTTTGGGCAGCGAGTTTATCCCATGCGAAGCGATCGCTTAAATCTGATTGAGCATTATCAACTAAGGTTTTTGCATATTCGGGGTCTTGCAAAATATTGATAATTCCCTCAGCTAAGGAGTTAGGATCATTAACCCGCGTTACAACACCTGTAACCCCATCTTGGACAACTTCTGGTAATCCGCCTGTATCCGAGACGACAAGTGGCATTTCTGCGGCAAAACTTTCTAGGGCAACAATCCCGAATGGTTCGTATAGGCTAGGAAAAACTGCACAACTAGCGATCGTCTGAAATTTCCAAAAATCAGCATCTGCCATAAAACCTGTAAACAAAACCTTGTGATAAATCCCTAAATTCCAAGCTTGGCGTTGTAGCAAGATCGAGTAAGCGTCCCCCGTACCAATAATCACCAGACGCACCTGATCATTCATCGCCGCCAGTACCTTAGGCAAGGCATTTAGCAGCACATAGATGCCTTTTTCATAGGTGATCCGTCCAACGTAATAGATGATCGCTTCCCCAGCTGCGGCATATTGGGAATGCAGAGCTTGGCGATCAAAGTCAAGTTGGTGGGCTGAGCTGATATTTTGCCAACGATCCACACTTAATCCGTTGTAAACCACGTCAATTTTTTCGATCGGGCAATCTAGCGCTCGTGTCAATTCTCCGCGCATATACTCAGAGCAAACAATCACTCTCTGAGCGAATTGAATTAACCGAATTTCTTTTTGATGAATATATCTTTGAGAGTCATCATGTATCCCCGCATAACGCCCATATTCAGTGGCATGAATAGTGGCGATCAGAGGTATCTCAAATTCAGTATTGAGGGCGATCGCGGCTTCTTCAACCAGCCAATCATGGGCATGAACCAAATCAATAGGATTTTGAGTTAAAAAATCTCTAGAAAAACTCAGCATATTTGCATTCATCTGCGCCACCCATTGAAAGAAATCACTGTTTTCATCAACGTGAACGCGATGAACATTAATACCATCAATGATTGCTAATGACGGCTCATTAGCGATCGCCACTGTAACTAAATGAACCTCATGCCCGCGTTTAATAATTTCGGGGTATAGCTCAGCTACATGGCGAGAAATTCCTCCAATGATGCGCGGTGGGAACTCCCAAGCTAGAGCGAGAATACGCATGATATTTAAATAATATTTGGAACAATAAAAGTAAGAATAAAAACTAGATAAGCCAACTTAGTCCACTATACCAATTTTAAAGAAACCAGAAAGCATAAGTGATGATCATGCTTAAAAGACTAGAGAGTAAAGGCAGCACAAAGCGCCACCTCTACTCTCTAGATGACTTAATAATGTAAGCTAACGCCGCAGTGAAGTGAAGGGGCTTTCGCCTACCGCGCACAACAACACAGAGATTTGTGGTAGCCCTGAGACATCCTCACTCAAAGAGCAAGACAATCCCGAACCTCTAGGCTTGCTTACAAAAGCCCCAATAATTGCAATATTCAGCGCACCGTTAAGATCAGCATCACCCGTCCATCCGCAATGTCCACATTTAAAGGTTTTCCCGTTTCGATAGGAACTGCCTTTTACAGGATGGATATGATGGCAACTATGACACATTTGACTGGTATAAGCAGGATTGACCTTAACCAAGCTAACTCCTGCTTGAATAGACTTATATTCAAGGAATTGACGCAACTGATAAAACGCCCAACTATTAGAACGCCGCCGTTCAGTTTTATTTCTAGGCTGTTGATTAGTCCGATCCCTGATACCAGTCAAGTCTTCAATAGCAATAATTGCATTTTCAGATTTTGCCTTATTAACAATGATGCGACTGATTGTATGGTTTAACCATGATTGATAGCGCCGCTCCCGTCCCGATAGTCGTTTCAAGATTTGTCGCGCTCTTCTGCGAGTTGATCTTGTACCTTTCGAGGCTTTCTTTTGGAGTGAAGCTCTTACCCTAGAGAACCTATCTCTAACTTGCTGAATATCTTGACCACTCCATGACTCGCCATCACTGTTGACAGCTATATCCCTTCTACCCAAATCAATTCCAATTATGGTCTCAGAATCACTAGGTTCTGGCACATCATCTTTAACTTGGATATGGATATAGTAGTTACCATCTTTGTGCTTGCATAGAGTCGCTGAAGTTGGCTTTTTATCTTTGAGTTTACCTCTTTGATAGTTACCAGCATCCATCTTGATATGCGACCTACCGCCAATCAAAGTAACGCTTGCAGTCCAGTCTTTTTCTCTGAAGTCAAAAATACGCGCATCATAATCAATACTTGTAGGTTTGAAGTCTTTGACTAGAGACTTTTTTTGTTTAGCTGTCTTTCGATTAGCTGAAACTCTCGCAATAGCACGGATAGCCAAGTTTGCAGACAGTCCAAACAGTTCACGCACTGCATGATAAATCAGTGTTTGAATCCTAACTGCATTAGTTAATTTTGGATCAATCGTATTATTGATATGATTGCAAGCATTAGCGAACCCAGCTAGAGTATTCTCAATCTGAGAGGCTTGCTCTTTAGTGGGTTGCAACTTGCAAACTATCGTTAATACTTGCTTCACGCCTAATATTATATCACTACAGTGAGTAATTATGGCAAAAGTTTTTACTGGCGGTTTCAACCGCCGTTCGCTTACCTCCCTGCCCTAAAGTGAAGGACTTCTCGCGTATCGTGTTATTTCTTGTGATGTTTCAAGATGTGTTATTCTCGCAACATAATTTGTGATACTTTTCATAGCGATCGCGTGAGTTTTTGACAGGAGGTAAATGTGACAGAAAACAAGACTACCGAGGTGATTAAGGGCGTTTCTAAGCAAGTCAGGCAAACTTGGACAAAAGTGCAGCCGCAGTTGCGATCGCTATCACTCAAGTTCGTTAAAAGTTCGCTGCCTGCATTACAAAGTCTGCAAATTAAGCTCGTTACATCAGATTTAACGACAGCAGATGGCGTTGCTAACTCTTCAACCAACTCAACCTTAAATAAAGCCTTGAAGACAGGGCGGGTTGTTGCGGCTAAAGCGATCGCTGCTTTGATTGTTGTTTTAACAAAATTACAACAAAGTTTGGATAATCAAGGTTTTGTCAGTCAAGAAGGTCTCCTAGACGAATCTGGCAATCCTGCGGCTTTGTTAAATGCGGTCGATGAGCCTGTATCTCCGATGGTGGCGCAAGCAAAACAAGAATTTGGTATTGCTTGGAAATTTGTCAAGGAACAGGTCACACCGAAAATTCTGGCATTTTTGCAAACTACTGTGGACAAGCTCGATCCGATCGCCACTAATATCTGGCAAAAGACTTCAACTAAAGCGGCGGCAACCCCTTCTTTAGTCAATTCTTGGAACAAGCTCCAAGCCAATGATACTTGGAAAAAATCCGTCACAGCAACTGCCCCAATCGGGCGGTTTATCGGAGATACGGCAGGCAAGATTTCGGTTTCTCATGAAGTCAAAAATATCCTTGACAAGCGCGCAGGCACGATTGCATTAGCCACTTTATTTTCGCTATTGTTGATTTTCAAGCCGTCTCTTGCTCATGGTCAAAATCCTAAAAAAGATATTAACAAAGTCGCCACAAAGCCTGTTGCGATTAGTAAACCCTCGCCAAAGCAGCCGATATCTGTTAAAGATTTGGTAAAGCCAGAAAGCGGCAATGTTTCTTTGACGGCGGAGCAAATTGAGATAGCGAAAGTCCAAACTCAAGTTAAGGAAGCGGCAAATCCATATGGCGAGTCTCTGCTCGGTTCAGTGCAGACTAACTTCAAACGTGGACGATTAGTTGTGGCACTTTCCGATGGATGGTACAAGCTAGACGCAAATCAACAAACTCAGCTAGTCACAGATTTGCAAAATAGATCGCGATCGCTCAACTTCAAAAAGCTATTGGTAGCAGATGCCGAGAACCATTTGATTGCGCGCAGTTCTGTAACTGGGAATGAAGTAATTATCTTGAGGCAATAACCAAAAGCGTTGCGATGCAACGCTTTTGGTTATTGGTTTTTTATGACAGAGTTAAAAGATCAAAGACATCCTCAATACTCTAAAGATCGCCAAATTCTAAATGAGTTATTGATTCAAACAGCCCCCACCAATCGCGATCGCGCCGAACTAGCCCGATTAATTGTGCGTTATAAAGATTTTGTGGGAGCGCGTGATATTCAGGCTGATCTTGTCAAGGCGCTTAGTGCTTGGCAATTTACTGAAGAGACTTTATTTGCTAAGACTAGAGCCATTCATGCGATCGGTAAAGTTTATACATCTCAAGACGAAGATCAAGACGATTGGTCTTAAAATTCTTAGATTAAGAAAATTAGTCCATGACATTAGTCCATGACAACTCAAATAACCTCAACTGCAACAAGAAAATATCGATTAATTACGCGTAGCGATTTTGATGGCGTTGTCAGCGCCGTGTTGCTTAAAGAATTAGATATGATTGATGACATCCTATTTGTGCATCCTAAAGATGTCCAAGATGGCAAAGTCGAAGTCTGCGATCGGGACATTTTGACCAACTTGCCCTACATAGAAGGCGCGCATCTGATTTTTGATCATCATGTGAGTGAGACGATGCGGATTTATGACACTCCTGAAAATCATATTATCGAAGGCGAAGCACCATCAGCCGCTAGAGTTGTTTACAACTATTACGGTGGCAAGTTAAAGTTTCCGCAGATTTCTCAAGCCATGATGCAAGCTGTGGATAAATGCGATTCTGCTCAGTTTGATATTAACGACATTCTCCATCCTCAAGGATGGGTACTATTAAGTTTTTTGATGGATTCGCGGACAGGATTGGGAAGATTTCGTGAGTTTACGATCTCTAACTATGCCTTGATGATGGAATTAGTGGAAGCTTGTCGGCATATGACCATCGAAGAGATAATGGAACTTCCCAATATCAAAGAGCGTGTGGAACTCTATTTTGTGCAGCAAGAAATATTTAAAAAGCAGCTCCACCGTTGTTCTGAAATCCACAATAAGCTGGTAATCGTGAATCTTCAAGATCAGTCCACAATCTATGCGGGCAATCGATTTATGATATATGCGCTATATCCTGAGTGCAATATCTCTATTCATATGATGTGGGGAAGATTAAAACAAAATTCGGTGTTTGCAGTTGGCAAGTCTGTTCTTAATCGCACCTGTACTATCAATATTGGTGAGTTGATGCTGAGATATGAAGGCGGTGGACATGTCAACGCGGGAACATGCCAAATTGATAATGAACAGGCAGTAGAGATTAAGCAGGAACTGATTGATGTTATTACGCGGAATAATGTGAGCCAACCAGTGACTCTAATTTAGATCGGAGTATCTCTAAAGCTAAGGCTCGATGACTGATTTTGGCTTTGATTTCAGGGCTTATCTCGCCAAAGGTCTGCTGAAGCTCTGGTACTAGAAAGATCGGGTCATAGCCAAACCCACCATTGCCGCGCGGTGCATCGGCGATCGCACCTTTACATATGCCGATCGCTTCGGCGGCGATCGCACCATCGGGTGAGGCAATCGCGATCGCACAGACAAACTGAGCTTCTCGATGAGAGCTGTTGCCAAGTTCTTGCAAAACCCGATTAATGCGATCGCTATCTGTATTTGCATAGCGCGCTGACAATACTCCTGGAGCATTATTAAGAGCAACTACTTCTAGCCCAGAGTCATCGGCAAGCGCCCATTCTCCAGTCGCGATCGCCACTTGAGAGGCCTTAAGCCGAGCATTCTCAATAAATGTTGTACCCGTCTCTTCAACATCGATGCTGTCAGGTTTGGGAATTAAGGTTACACCTAAGTCTGCTAAGTAAGCACGAAACTCTTCTATCTTGCCAGCATTGCCACTGGCAATCACTAATTTTTGGAGTTGAGTTGATAGATCAGGCATTGTTTAGACCGTCATTGAGAATAAAAAGAAAATAAAAAAAGCAAAAAATATGAAATAAGACTCTCTTCTGTGGAAGCAAAAGAGAGATTAGGCAAATTTAGGGTTTTAAGCCAAGAAAGAAATCAGTTTGCAAGCGATCGCTAGTTTCTGAATAGACAAAAATTAATCCGCCAAGTCTATCTACAGCTTTTTTGATTATCGATGATAGCTCTGGATTGGCAGAATCATCAAAAGACGGAATTAAGCCTAACAGAACTACTCCAGATAAAGGCTTGGCGATCGCATTAGCATCGAGATAAAAATAACCCAAATTTGGTTGCGGCATCTCGGAAATTGCATCGCGAAACATGTCTGAATCAGCCAGTGAGGGGTTAGGAATTGGGATAAATGCTGCCGCCGTATCGTAACCAAGAGTTAGCATTAGAGTCTGGCGATCGCGCCATCCAAAAGCAAAAAGACTCTGAGTTTTTCCCTCTTGACCATCAGGAAACTCGAAGCTAGTCAATAAAGTCGTACCGACTTGACGCTTTTTAACTTGGAGAACGTCTTTACCTGAATCAGCAAGATAGTTAGTTAATTTATTCAGCGATGCATTTGCTGCGTCAGGTTTTGAAGTGCGAATCAACATCCCTATGGTTAGATCAACGCCAATCGACTTGAAAGGAGAGCGATCGCTAGGAAAAGCCACAAATGCATATTCACCATCCATCCAAGAAATGAAGTCTTTCTCGATGTCGATGCCTGATTCAGCTCCCAAAATCATGGGTAAATATGTTCGCAGTCCCTCCACAAAAACCTTGTAAGTCGGTTGCTGTTTTGACTCATTCACAAACCATTGCCACTGCTGATTGAGATTGCGGCTAGTAACTGCGCCATAGATGTTGGATGGTAAATAGGCTAGCAAGCGATCGCGCGTCTCTGTATCCTTAGGGCTTGGCGATGATCGCACTTCCGAGAAATAGTTATTGCTCTGACTCCGCAACCCTTTGGGCGTTATCCATGTAAATAAATCAAAGCTACTGTACTGTGACAAACTATATTTCAAGCCTTGCATGTATTCAGCGCGGCTAAACCCCGGAATTTCTGAAGTCTCAGGCAAGTCCTCAGCGAGAGATTCTGCAAATTGAGTAAGCCCTTTAAAATCGCCATAGCCTGCAATCAGCGAGCGATTCCACAATGGATTGTTAAGCGATCGCAGAAATAGTTGATTGTCAGCAAAAGATGGTGATTTAGCCTCAGAACTAACATTTGCAAGATTAAGATCAATCATCATCTTCATCGCTTGCCGATCATCAGCAATTATTGCCATTCCATTTGGCAACTTCGCGATCGCAATATATTTAAGACCTAAACCTGTACCTAAATCTGTCAAAATAGACCCCTCAGGTTCTTTTTCTGGTTCATTCGGGTTTGAGGGCTTGGCTTGCTTCAGGCGAGAGCGCAATGACTGAGATATAAATGACTGAGATATATTCGACTTTTTAGAAGTTTCGGGCTTGCCCTGATCAGGCTTGCTGTTTTCAGGCTCTATTTCAGGTTGGACTTCAGCCTTATCTTTTAAATCCAATTCTAGAATCTGTACACCCTGATAAGCTGTCTCAGTTAATGTTGATAAATTACGACTTTTAATCTTCTTAATCAAAAGATCAAACTGTTTGTCATCGGCAACTGGCAACATCGCGACAAACATTAACTTTTTATTATCCGTAGGATTAAGCAACAAGGTAAGGGCGACTTCTGACCCTAACCAAGATTGGACATCCTTGAGAAGTTCGGATTCAGAAGTTGAATCTAAAAAAGTAAAAAACCTGTCAATAGCCGTGATTGGGCTGATCGGAGTATAGTTTGATGATTGAGGTTGATTTGACATTCGCCAAGAGCGCGGGTCAACATCAAACATCAACAAGCCGATCGCCTCATTGGGAATCTGCTTCGCAATATTAAGCGATCGCGTTGTAAATGTAGAAGCATAGACAGGATTAGCCTGAACAGGTAAAGCACTTAGGTATCTTGGCGAATCATTGGCTGGAGATGCGATCGCTAATGTCCCGACACTTGTACTGGTCGTGAGCGCCAAAATCGTAGCAAACAAAGTTTTCAATTAACACCTCTTAAAAATTAAGTTAGGGAAATAAGTTAGAAAAAAAAATCAAAAAACTAAATGAGAAAGATAAATCAGGATAAATTACAGCTAGCAATTTTTGCCAGCAGCGCTGCATACTGAGCCTGCAACTCCCTCGCTTTCATGTCTTTAGACTGATGCCAAGCGGCTAACCAGAGTGGAGTTGGGAAATGTCCATCAGGTGCAGTCTGAGGCGGCACTGTATTAGAAGCAATCCAAGCTCCATTTTGTCGCCAAGCAACGAGATCGCTAAAGGTTTGCCAGCCTTTCATAGCTTTGTCTTCTTTGATCACCGCCCCAAAAATCTTACTCACTTCATCAGCCGAAGTATTATCAGCCGAGCTAGCCGCAATCGGGGTAACAACTGGTGTTTGAGTAGGTAGATTAGCAAGTATCAATTGTAGTAACTGCGGTGAAGCTTTAATCGCATTAGCTTTCTGAGCTAAAACTTGCTCTTGAGCTTGTTTTACTTCCTTGATCAAGATGGGAGCCAGAACTCGAAATTGGTTGTTAGGATTAGCGATCGCGGTGCGTACCGACTGGATCATCATTGACCAAGGCACAAGACTAAAGCGATCGCCTATTTCCTGTAACTGATTGCAAATAGCTTCTAAATTTTGACGACTGCGAGGGCTATCAGGCTGTTTAAATAACTCCAGCATATTCCGTAACTTCATCGGAACCTCGGACTGAAAAACCCCCACCATCACTCTTATATCGTTCTTGATATCAGTTTCTGGTTTAGAAGCACCTGAAATCAAATTTTGTAGATACGCTTTAAGACGAGCAAAAATTTGATCAGAACCCGACATGATTCCATCAACAGCATCTTTATTAAGCCCATTAGGACTTTGTAAAAGTTCCACTAACTCTTGCAATTTATCAAAGGCTTGCAAAAAAAGCGTCTGTAAATGCTGATCAATCTTAAGATTATTATTTTCACGCATGACTTTAAAATAGTCTTCAAAGTTATGCGCCACATGCTGAATGCTACTAAAGCCTAGCATTGCCGCTCCGCCCTTAATCGAGTGCGCGGCGCGGAATATTTCATTTACAGCTTCGGCATCACTCATCAATGATTGCAAATTGAGCAGCCCCGATTCTATCGTCTGAAGATGTTCCTTTGCTTCCTCGATGAAGTACCCCGTAATCTGTTTCTGCTTATCCTGATCCATGATCGAAACTCCTTTAATTATTGCTTATCCCAAAATTGATGACATATAGATTTGATTTTGAGCGCTAAATCCATAGCGACCTTGACTATGTTGCTGCCATAGACTATCGATGATCTGCAAGTCATCACAAGCAATTTGTTTAATGTCATCAGCTGACAATACAGAACCAATATTTTTACGCGCTGCTTGACACATTACATTCCATGTTTCTTGGTTTGCTTCTTGCCATTTACCACTGGATAGCAAAATTCGTAATTTGTCGTAATTCACCCCCGTACTAGAGTTAAGTGATTGCACAGGAACAGCCGTGATCTCTCCAATGGTAATTGGTAATTGGGTACTCGAAACATGAGATCGGCGAAACCGTAAAGTCATCGTGCCATTGCTCTGCCCATCTCCCAACAACACAGCCTCGCCTGAGGCTGTGAGTTTGATCGCGACTTCGACTTCATCGAGAATGATTCCATTCGCATTGTTCTTAGCATTATTATCAGAACTTTCAGTTGCTAGTTGTTGGACTAGACTAGCAATCTGCTGAATGCTGTCTTTGATTTTGGTCGTGCTAATCGATTTGATCAACTCACCATTAGCGCGATCGCCATTTACCAAAAACTCAATTAGTATTTCTTCGCTATTCATGACATCCTTGGACTGGTACAACAGTAGAGGCAATGGTTACAGTCGGCTTAATCGCTGTAATTCTAGCAGCGATCGCCCGTTTAGTTAGGGCAGTATTATAAGCTGTCGTAATCGCTAGTCGATCAACCATGCCGATCACCCGCTTTGGTTGATGGCGATCAACAACTGGCATCTGCCGTAAGTCCCTAGTTGCCATACGTTTGAGCGCTTCGGCAAGAGATTCATCCGCAAATGTGCAGATTACTTCGCGCGTACAAATATTCTGCACAGTCATTTCTTCCAGTGGGCGATCGCTCTCAGGGGCAGATAGTAGACGCTTAATATCGTGAGTTGTTAAGATGCCCTGCAAATGATTTGCATCATCAAATACTAAGGCGCTGTGATGATAGCCGCTAGTGATAAATTGCGCCGCTTGGAACAACGGCATCGAATATTTGATCGAAGCAGGGTTCAGGGTCATTACTTCGGCAATCTTGATTTTTTCCAAGACTTCAATATCCGCGGGCGAGTCTGACCATTGCATGATTAAGCGATCTGGCTTAGATGTATCGATTTGATCAAGTACCCATGCACAGAGTCCTACAGCTGCCATCAATGGCAAAACAATACGATAGTCACGCGTCATTTCAAATAGCAATAGAACTGATGTCAGAGGTGCGCGAACTGCACCTGCTAGCACTGCCGCCATCCCAACTAAGGCATAAGCAGGAGACGCGGCAATCGGAAATGAAGCGGGTAAAAAGGTGGCGATCGCCTGTCCATATAAACTACCTAGCACTGCGCCTAAAAAGATAGAAGGTGCAAAAATACCACCAACAAAGCCACTTCCTGCACTAATAGCCGTTAGTAAAAGTTTAATTACTAACAAAATAGTTAGCAAAGGAATGGTGAAAGGGGTATCTTGCAGGATCGATTCCACAGTTTCGTAACCAATCCCGATCGCTTCAGGAAAAGTCAAAGCGATAATTCCGACACACAATCCGCCAATTAGCAATTTGATCGGCATTGGTAACTTTTGCATAAATGGTGCGATCGCCCATTCGCCTGCAAAAAACCGCTTGGATTGTTTGATAGCTCTCGTAAACAGTAGCGCCACGACACTAGCCAGCACTCCCAACCCAAGATAGAGAGGTAACTCCCAATAGCTGCGCACCTCATAAACAGGCAAACTAAAAGCGGGTCTCTCACCGAGACTAATCTGAGAGACCAGTGCCGAAATCACGGAAGCGATGACGACAACGCTAACGTCAGAGTTGGAACTAGATTTGTTAGTACGAGATGAATCGCGTAGTAATACTTCAAGGGCAAAAAATACTCCTGAAATCGGCGCATTAAACCCTGCCGCTAATCCTGCTGCTCCCCCTGCTGCAATCAATAGCCGAATCCGTTCACTAGAAAATTGCATCATCTGTCCTAGCAATGACCCAATGTTGCTACCTAGCTCAACGCTCGGTCCCTCAGGTCCTAGCGAAGCTCCAGAGCCAAGTGATAGCGCTGCCGTCACAGTTTTTAATGGAACTTGTAAATAAGGCGATCGCCAAATGTCACGCTTTATCTCTTTGGCAGCTGAAAGTTGTGGTGTTCCTGAAGGTCTAGATTCGGTCTGATCTAATTTGAGCCGCAGTAGGCTAACAACTAGCGCTCCGAGCATGGGAATAAATATGATTGCCCAATGCCACTTGGCACTGAGCGCTACCGCAAAATCATGCCAATAGAATTCTTGTGCGAATAAAATCAGCTTGCGAAATAGGGTTACAGCCGTGCCACTGATCACTCCGACCGCGATCGCTGACACCAACATTACCGTCTCAGCAGATGGCTGAAGACGGTTTAAGAAAGTCACCAATAAGCGGGAAAGCGACATCGTGGAGAACTCGATTATTCTATAGTTGCTGGATCGATTTCTTCAGGAAGCTCTAAATCGGCTTCTAAATTAGATTCTAAGCTAAAGTCTGAATTGGATAAGTCGCGATCGCTTTCAGGGACTACCACAGCCACCAAATCAATTTGTTGGCGATAGTAATCGACACCTTTTACCTGCACTTCAACGCGATCGCCCAAACAATATTGGCGACCACTGCGGCGACCGACCAACAAAGTCGAAGCTCTCGCCCGACCTTTCCCATTGATCAGCGGGAATTCATACCAGTCATCTTTTAACGAACTGACATGAACTAATCCTTCCACCATCAGTGACTCGATCTCGACAAAGAAGCCATAGGACTGGACGCTGGTAATGATGCCGTAGAAATTTTCGCCTGTGTGCGATCGCATAAACTCAGCCTTACGCAATCCATCTAGATCAGAAATCGAGCGGTGATACAGGGCATCAGCTTGATTCAGTTTTGGCAAGATCGCTTCCAAATCTTCAATCAACTGCCGCTCTGTGTCAGGTGGCAACACACTCCAATTTACTTGTCCATGAGCGCTAGAACTACGCAAATTCACCCCGTCTTTAATTCTGATGCTGCGGCGATCGCGTCCTTCTTCAAACACAGTGTGCAGAGTACGCTGAATTAGCAAATCCGCATAATGATTTTGAGGAAAAGCCCCGTGCAGATATGGTAAATCGATCATGCCTAAACCAAAATGCAGAGCAGGTGCAAGCACATATTCACTGGTTTTAGACATCGATAGCAACAAGTACTTGAGAATGTCACGACTAGCATCCTGTTCGATTTGATTCAGCTGTTGCAAAATACTGTGGATATCAGCAACCTGTATCTGTTCAGGAGTTTCTAGCTGGATCGATATTCCCATGCTTTCGAGCAACTTGATCCAGTCATCAACCTTGACCTGATCAGGAGGGATTTGACGTAAATAGACCGCAGGAATTGCTAAAGACTGCAAATGAGAAGCGATCGCTTTGTTCGCCAAAATCATTACTTCAGTCACAGTTCCAGCGATCGGCAGAGTTGATGGAACCACAGTCAAGCCACGCACTCCCTCATCAGCTTCTTGAGAAGGAATCTGTGGCAAAACCAATCTAATTGCATTTGAGCGATCTTGTAGCAGCACGCCAACCTTCGCGATTAGCTGCACTAACTCTTCTACTTCTGTATCAATTTCTTGACTAGGTGCATCTTGGTCAACTGCTACCTCACCATCAAGTATCTGTTGCGCTCTTTGATAGCTTAGATTGGCGCGCACCAAAATCGCTGAGGGTTGAATCTCGAAAGAAAGTACATTTCCCTCATGATCCAATTTGATCAACACCGACATCGCTAGATATTCGGCTTGATTAAATACATTCATCTCAGGCAGCATCGGCAGAATCGTATCACCCAAGAAAAATGATCGCAGACGCTTGCGAGCCTCTAAATCTAAAGGTGAACCCGAAGTGACATAAGTTGCCACATCAGGAATATGTACACCCAATTCCCAGCCACTCTCTACCTGTGCAATGGAAATCGCCGTGGCATTACCAATTCTCACTGTCAGCGTTTTGCGTAAATCGAGGCGATGTTTCAAATCTGCTTTTCGCAAACCTCTTGGCAAACTTGCGGCAGCTGTCAAAGCTTTAGCACTAAATCGCCGAGGCAGGTTATGTTTGCAACATACCAAGTCAATGTCATTAGTTGACTCAGCATCATCCCCCAAAACCTGCAAAATCCGTCCCATTGGTAAATGATGCCCCAATGAAAACCGCACCATTTCTAAATGCACCAGTTTGCCAACCGCGACATCTAGATCAGGATGTTCTTCGTCTGGTACTAGCTCAACTTCAAACAATAGGCGATCGTCAAGTGGCACGGCTCGATAACTCGCATCGACTAATTTTACAGTCGATAACAAGGTCGGATTAGAGCGCTCAAGAATCAAACGTACTTCACCTTCAGGCGATCGCCTTCTTACGCCATCCTTTGTGACATGCACCAACACGCGATCGCCATTCCAAGCATTACTCAAACGACTCTCGCGCACATAGATATCTTCAGCATCCTCAGCATCTTGGATAGCAAAGCAAAAACCTTTACTAGAACAACGCAAACGACCTTCGACTAGCCCTTCCTCGTGGATGCGGCGATATCGTCCTTTATCTTTTTCGAGAATGCCAATTTTTTCAAGAGCATCAAGAGTCACTTGCAGCCTACGAACGCTTTTGTTGTCGTCACCAATTGCAAGTTTTTTTTCGATCGCTTTGGGCGTAACTAGCTTGTCATCCGAGAAGTTTTCTAACAGTTGAGTAATCGAGAATTCCATGAGGCGAAGGTCGAACGATTGTTTAAGGTGAGCAAATCAGATCAAAACTAGGGGAAACAAAACCACAGATCACAAGCCAGAAACACAGATCAGTAATGGTTTTCCCCTACGCACAATATTTTAACTCAATTGCTCCAGCAAATACTTTATATATCGGCACAAACTACGGCATTCCTGAAGAAATAATCATGTCCCGAACTTCGGGCAAGACATGATTACCCAAGAGTATTACTACGTCTTAAGTAAGATTTAGTGATAAATACACAGCTAATGTGTTGATAAACACTTACTTGCAGGGTCAACCTGTTGCTAAATTTACAAAAGTTAGATGTATAATTATTGTGTTGTGAGGAATACCAATCTCTATGTCTAAGTTCTCTAAGAAAAATTACAATTTGGTTACTCCAGTAGTAATCTCAGCCGCTGTGGCTGCATCTGCTCTTATTAGCGGTATCGCTAATGCAGAAACACAAAATTCTCTCAAAGCCGCTAGCGCTGACACTCTTGTCGAACAAGTACAGTTGCGTCCTAGCGCTGTTGCTCAAAACGTTACTTCAGTATCTCAACTTAGCGATGTTAAGCCGACTGACTGGGCTTTCACCGCACTTCAATCGTTGGTAGAGCGTTACGGTTGTATCGCTGGATACCCTGATCGCACATTCCGTGGCAAACAAGCTACTAGCCGCTACGAATTTGCGGCTGGCTTAAATGCTTGCCTAGACAAAATCAACGAAATCATCTCCGCAGGGCTAGCTGACAAAGTCGGCAAAGAAGACCTCGCTACTTTGCAAAAGCTTCAAGAAGAGTTTGCAGCTGAACTCGCCACCCTTCGCGGTCGTGTAGATGCACTCGATGCTAAGACCGCTAAGCTCGAAGCTCAACAGTTCTCCACCACCACCAAGCTACGCGGCGAAGCAATCTTCGGTCTCGCGGCTGCTTCTGATGGAGTTGTTAATCCAGCAGGCGGTACTACTGGAGACAAAACAAACGTTGTCTTCAACTACCGTGTTCGCCTCAACTTAGACACCAGCTTCACTGGCAAGGATTTGTTGAGAACTCGTTTGCAAGCTACTAACGCTTCTGGCGCTGGTAGATTTGATTTAAATGGAACCAACACTGGTCTTGGTGTCGCAAATGCTAGCCGTCTGTCTTACGAAAGCGGATCAGCAGCAGCTAACAACTTTGAAATCAATCGCTTGTATTACAAGTTCCCAGTTGGTGAAAGCCTCACAGCTTACATCGCTCCAATCGGACAGACTGAAGATGTGATCAGCCCCTTAAATCCTCTTGAAAGCGATAGCCAAGGCACAATTTCTCGCTTTGGTCGTTTCAATCCTTTGATCCGCATCGCTTCTAGTGGTGGCACTGGTTTGGCTGTTGCTGGCTTGAACTTCAAGTTCGGCGAAAAGCTCAACCTTGAGCTTGCTTACACTGCAGCCAATGCGGCTCTCGCAACTGGTGCTGGTGGTGTAACTGGTGGAGACACTAAGCTTGCTGCTCAGTTTGTAATCAAGCCTTCTGATAGCCTTACATTTGGTGTTGGTTATGCTAACGCTTACACTACCACCAACTCTTTGGGTTCTGGCTTGAACCAAGAAGCGTTTATCGCCCCTGCTGCTCTAATCCCTAGTGCTATCAAGAGCGACACTGTAGTTGGTAGCTTGGTTTGGGACATTACCAAGAAGTTCACGTTTAACACATGGGGTTCTTATACTTTCGCAAATGCAACCAGTGGTGGTGCGTCGACAACATTTACTAGCTGGTTGGCTGCAATCTCTGGTAAAGACTTGTTCACTGAAGGCGACCTTGCTGCTGTTTCTTTTGGTCAGCCACTCTTCACTAGCAGTGTTGGTGGTGGAGCAACTGCGAGTCCTAACACTCCTTACCAACTCGAAGCTTTCTATCGCTTCCGTGTTTCTAAGAATATCAGCATCACTCCAGGCGTATTCTTCGTATTCAACCAAG
>JAYTWB010000107.1:0-4787 GCA_043743655.1 Cyanobacteriota bacterium
TTTTTGTGGCTCTGTCAGTGGCAGTATCTATGTCACTGTTGGACAGCCGCATATTAAGGTTGACGCGATCACTGTCGGTGGTCGATAGTTGATGGTCAATAAAGAGATAAAGGCGATCGCATTGCGATCACCTTTATCTCTTATTGGTGCAATTTTATTGGTATATTTCAGTATATTAATTAGGCTGTTTACTTCAGTGATTAAGTCATGTCAGCAAATGCGATCGCTAATCTGCAACGAATTAACCTGATGCTCCACGCTCAAAAAGAAGCGGTGATCGATGGTATTCTTGCCGTGGATGAACAGGGGCGGATTGCTAGTTTTAACCATCACTTTTGCGAAATGTGGGATATTCCCCATGACTTGTTTACTAACAAATTTAATGTCAATCAAATAGACAATCAAATAACCAGTGATTCTAATCATGAGTTTCCATTAACAGCTTTTTTAATCAAACCTGATCTTCCCGAAGTTTTAGCAAACCTATTAGAAATCACTTACGATGATCCTGATGTGGTCAGACAGGGAGAAATTATTTATGGCGATCGCATCTTTGATTACTACACCAGTCCCGTAATTTCTAAACAAAATAAGTTTTTTGGCTTGATCTGGTGTTTTCGCGATATCAGTGCCAAAAAACAAATAGAGTTGCAACAATTGCAACTAATGAAAGCCCTTCGCCAAGCCAAAGAAGAAGCAGAAGAAGCCGTCCAGACAAAGGCAGCTTTTCTGGCGATGATGAGTCATGAAATTCGCACACCGATCAATGGCGTGATCGGCATGACTCAACTTTTAGCTGGGACTGATGTCAACCCTGAACAAGAAAAATATGTGCGGACGATCCAAGTAAGCGGCGAAATGCTGCTTTCGGTGATCAATGATATTTTGGACTTCTCGAAAATTGAATCAGGAAAATTGGAACTAGATAATGTGTCGCTCGATGTGCGGACAGTTGTGCATGATATCTATGATGTGCAGTTGGTCAAAGCCCAAGAGAAGCAACTAAAATTTGAAATAGATATTCAGTCTAATGTGCCGCCATTTATTGTCGGTGATGTGACAAGACTAAGACAAATTTTATTAAATCTGGTTTCTAATGCTCTCAAATTTACAGATAGCGGGTCAGTTAGTATTGAAGTCCGATTAGCATCAGAGCAATTGCCTATCCCCGATCGCCCTTTTCAGTTGTTGTTTGCGGTCACGGATACAGGGCTTGGTCTCACCGATGAACAGATACAGCGATTATTTAAACCATTTTCTCAAGCCACAGTCTCGACCTCTCGTAAATATGGTGGTACTGGCTTAGGGCTATTGATCTGCAAGAGATTAGTCGAAATTATGGGTGGCGAAATTCAGGCAGTAAGTAAGACTGGTCAAGGTTCTACTTTTTCGTTTACTGTTACGACTCAAATCGCGAAGGAGCAGCCAAGTAATATGTTGCAAGACACTATAAATAGAAGTACAGATCAAACTCAAGGGCAAACTCAAGAGCGACTTGGCGATCGCTTACCATTGAAAATCTTGATTGCTGAAGATAACTTAATCAACCAAGAGTTAGCAATGGCGATGCTAATTAAGATGGGTTATCATCCCGATGTTGTTGATAATGGCTTAGCCGTTCTGAAAGCATTACAAATCGAACATTATGATCTCTTACTGTTAGATGTGCAGATGCCAGAAATGGATGGTTTAGAGACTGCTGATTATCTAGTTCACCATTGGCATGAGTTACATACAGATTATGAACGTCCTACGATTATTGCAATGACGGCTAGTGCGATGCAGGGCGATCGCGAAATGTGTTTACGTGCAGGTATGGATGATTACATCAGTAAGCCGATTATGATGAATTCGCTCCAGCGCACCATCGAGCAATGGGCGGTTGGCTGTCAAACTGATCATGCGATCGCTCTCCATGAAAAAACCAGCCTTCCTTCGGTCATTGATGCCGCCGCAATCCAGAATCTCGCCCAAATTAATCCTAAGCTGATCGGACGCATGATTTATTTGTTTACTGCCGAAGAAGCACCTGTCTTACTACAAAATCTCCGCCGAGCGATCGCAAAGAACGACTTCCAAGAAATTAACTATAATGCTCATACTTTAAAGGGAAGTAGCAATATTTTGGGTGCGAAGTTACTCGGTAAGCTTTGTCTCGAAGCTGAACTAAAGGGCAAACGCGAAGACAATGAAGGATTATCTGAATTATTAGTAGAAATTGAACGGCAATACAAAATTGCTTGCGAAGAGCTTGCTAAATTAGGGAGTTAGAATAAGAAAGCTGGCTTTCTTATTCTAATTTCTTGTTCCAATTTCTCCTTCTAATTTCCCATTCTGATTTCTCATTCTAAATTTTAAAATTTTTTATGCTTTCCATTCAAAATCTTAGCTATCATCCATCGGCTACACCTGAAGCAATTCTCAAAAATATATCGTTTGAGTTACAAGATCGGCAACTAGGCTTAATGGTGGGACCAAGTGGCTCTGGCAAAAGTACATTACTAGAGATTTTGGCAGGGTTTGTGGAATGGTCTAGCGGTGGTATTTACTGGAAATCTCAAGAATTGAGTCCTGATCATCTACAACAAATATGCGGATTGGTATTTCAGTTTCCTGAACGACATTTTTGTGGCAGTACGATCTTAGAAGAATTAAGACTAGGGCATATCGAGCTTGATGGCGATCGCATACAGGGCGCACTGAGTTCAGTTGGTCTCAGCCATCTCAACCCTAGCGCATCCCCGCAGTCGCTGAGCGGCGGACAGCAAAGACGTTTAGCCCTCGCAGTGCAGTTGATTCGTCAGCCCAGTTTGTTACTGCTTGATGAGCCAACCGCAGGGCTAGACTGGTCAATGCGTAAACAAATATTGGGGATTTTGCAAGAACTTAAAAAAAATTGGACGATCCTTGTGGTCACTCATGATCCTGAAGAACTTGACTCGATGGCGGATCAGACTTGGGCGATCGCACAGGGCAAAATCGCATAAAAGATAAGCGTTTGCTATACACTAATGGCAGATATTAACTAGATATTTTCTTATGACCTTCACAACAGAATCACCAACATCTCCTGTAGAAGCAGAATCTAGTCTTGCCCCAATTAGTGATCTCATCAAGCCTGATCACATTGTGCAAACTATCCAAACCGTCATCGCTGGGATGGATGCTGACAACTCGGCTCTCGAAAACCAAACCGAGGATACTTGGAAGTTCCGATATGGCACTGTCGAGATAGTTGTCAATATTACTGGAAGCGAACCAACTGATACATTTACGGTCTTTTCGACAGTACTGGCTGCACCTTTTAAAGACGAATCAAAAATGACCCGTTGGCTTTTAGAAAAAAATGCAACTGATACTTTTGAAGCTCGGTACGCAATCCAAAATGATCAAGTGCTAGTGCTATCTTCGCGTTCTGTGGAAGACTTATCACCTGCTGAGATATCGCGGATTATCACCATTGTCGCCACGATCGCCGATGATAATGACGAAATCTTAAAAGCAAATTTTGGCGCTTAATTCTCTATTCTCAATAGCCTCATAGCACTTTTCAATCAAGATTAAAGAGGTTAGCTCTTTGCCGTCGGCAAAGAGCTAACCTCTTTATTGCACTCATATCGATCCGCCATCAAAGCTTGCTGTTTTGCCTCGCCAACAGCGAGGAGCGAACTCTTTACTGCACTATATGCGTTACAAAGCTTGGGGGTTTTCTAAATACATGAAAAATTTATGGCAAGTTATTCCCTATTCTGAAACATCAGGAAAGCGGCATATGGAGCTTGATAATTATTTACTTGATCGCCATAGTCAAGATTCGCAATCACCATCAATCTTAAGATTTTATCGTTGGACACCACCTGCAATCTCTCTAGGTTTCCATCAACAGCAATACCCCGATCGCTGGAATGCGATCGCGCAGCAACAACATCTCGAGATTGTGCGCCGTCCTAGTGGTGGTCGGGCGGTATTGCATAAAGGCGATCTCACCTATGCCGTGATTACTGGTACTCAGTATCTTGATGGAGATGCAAGTGATAAAACAAGTTATAAAAAGCGATCGCATCGTGAAGTTTATGAAAATATATGTGAGTTTCTAATCCAAGGCTTTGCAGAATTAGGAATTGCGCTAACTTATGGACAATCAGGGCGCGGCTATATTCATAATCCTAGTTGTTTCTCAACGGCGACCAATGCTGATTTGATAATTTCGGATGGACGCAAATTAATCGGTAGCGCCCAAGTATATCGGCGAGATTCAGTTTTGCAGCATGGCTCGATTGCGATCGCGCCAGATCGTGAGTTATTAACCGAACTATTTCAAGCAGAAGTTCCCGTTGTCGGCTATCAAGAACTCGCCAAAATTCAGCATCAAGAATTAATTTTTGAACTCATCGAAGTTCTATCTAATTCGGCGAGGCAGCACTTTCAGGCGCAGTTCTTGTAACTCTTGATCGCTCAACTCGCGCCATTGTCCTACCTTGAGATTTTCTAAATGTAAATGCGCGATCGCTATGCGTACCAATCGCAAAGTCGGAAATCCTACTGCTGCCGTCATTTTTCTGACTTGACGGTTTTTTCCTTCTGTTAAGATCATCTCAATCCACGCGGTCGGAATACTAGCGCGATCGCGAATTGGTGGCTGACGCGGTGGTAAATCTGGAGCAGCATCTAATAACTTCACCCTTGCTGGCTTAGTTTGATAGCTCTGAATCATCACTCCATCTCTTAACTTTTGCAAAGCCTCCTGACTGGGAACTCGTTCTACTTGAACTAAATAAGTCCGCGAA
>JAYTWB010000108.1:0-3946 GCA_043743655.1 Cyanobacteriota bacterium
CCATAATGCGCGTCAACAATACGGCGACAGAGCGATAAACCGATCCCATAGCCATCGGCTCCATCATCACGCTCAAGTCGATAGCGCTCCTCAAATACGCGATCGCGCATAGCCGCAGGAACGCCTAGCCCATTATCGGTAATACTAACCTCAATTTTTTGAGCAGTACGATGCATTACAGTTAGTTCGATTTTGCCACCTTCGGGTGTGTACTTAGTGGCATTGCCTAAGAGATTGATTAAAACTTGACGAATTTTTTCTTGATCAATATACACAGGTGGTAAGTCAGTAGGAATATTTTTAATCAGCTTTTGCATTTTCCCTTCTAAACATTTGCTGAAATAAAAATCGCTGACCACACTATGGCAAAGCTGATCGAGTTGAATTTTTTGGCGTTGGGTACGAAACTGAGAATTAGTTCCACGCCCTGCTTCAAGGATATCGGTAATCATATTATCCGCATCACGCGCTTTGTTTTTAGCATGTTTGAGTAGGCGAGAGACCATTTGCGGGTCAATTTTGTCACCACTCATTTCGATCGTGTCGATCGCTAATAAAATTGCTGTCAAAGGATTTCGCAAATCATGGGCAAGCATTCCCAGCACTCGATCTTTAAAGCGAATCTGCTCTTCGATTTCTGCTTTTTCTTGAGCCAGTCGAAATACCTGATCAGACAGATGGACAACTTCATCCATGTAGTCGATATTTTGGGCTAGCTCAGATGGATAGTTCGGTAACTGATCGAGTACTTGTTGCTTCCAGTTATCCCAACAGTTTTCTAGTTGCTTAAGTAAATTTTTGCCAGCGATCGTTTGACGTGGTAAAGGTGATATTTTGAGCAGAGCAGGAGACATCACAATTTTAAACAGCTCTGCTAACTGCGGCTGATCGGCGACATTGATCACTTGTAATTCTGATAGACAATCCCTTTCTTGTTGCAAAAAATCTTCTACTTGCTTGACTAAATCTTGGGCTTTTGGGCGATTGTCAATGAATAGTAGAAGTTGCAATGTTGATTCGGGTGATTGGGGAATAGTCCTCATTGGTTTATCAGAATTGCAGCAGATTTTAAGACATTCTTAATAATTATATTACTGTTCTCATGTATTTACCTCAACAACGTTGGCAAATTTCTACGCCACAACCAGATTTAGCAACCGCAATCGCCAATGCTACAGGAGTTTCGCTGATCATCGCACAAGTATTACTCAATCGTGGGATTGACACCGCCCAAGCTGCCAAAATTTTTCTTGATCCTGAGCTAGAAGCCTTGCCTGACCCGAAGCAGGAGTTTCCCGATCTCATCGCTAGCATTAATCACATTGAGCAAGTAATTAAAAACGGCGATCGGATCACGATCTGCGGAGACTATGATGTCGATGGCATGACTAGCACAGCTTTGCTAATTCGCACATTGCGATTATTGGGGGCGATTGTCGAGTATGAAATCCCTAGTCGGATGACCGAAGGCTATGGTATTAATGAGAGAATTGTCAGAGATTGTGCCGATCGCGAGGTGAAATTAATCATCACTGTGGACAATGGTATCGCTGCGTATGATGCGATCGCTCTGGCGGCATCCTTAAATATTTCCGTAATTGTCACCGATCATCACGAAGTCCCCGCTGATATTACTAAAATCCCACCTGCAACCGCGATCCTCAATCCTAAATATCAAGTTGATCCTGACTCTCCCTATGCGGCGATCGCGGGTGTCGGAGTTGCCTATGTTTTGGCTTTGGAATTAAGCGATCGCTTCGGCAAGCGTGCTGAGTTAGAAAATCCTTTATTAGAATTGTTCACACTAGGCACGATCGCTGATCTTGCCTCCCTAACAGGTATCAATCGCCGCCTTGTCAAAAGAGGCTTGCGATTACTTTCCCAATCTAAAGTAATTGGCATTATTGCGCTGATTAACGAAACAGGGCTGACTAAAGACAAACAAGCAGGGATGAAACCTGAAGCGATCGGTTTTGGTTTAGGTCCACGCATTAATGCGATCGGGCGGATTGGCAATCCTCAAGTGATCATCGATTTATTAACTTGTGAAGATATGGGTGAAGCGATCGCCTTAGCCCAAGAATGTGAAGCGACTAATCGCCAACGTCAAGAGCTTTGCAAAAATATTGAACAAGAAGCGATCGCCTATATGACAAAAAGGAAGTCAGCAGGTTTTGATATTACACAGGAACGGGTTTTGGTAATTGTTGATCGGGAGGTACAGGATACTCTCTATCCGTCTCCCGAATAAACGTTGCGGCGCTTTGCGCCACAACGTCTAACTATTCACTGGGCAGGTAGTACTATAAAGTTTAAGTTAGGTAAATTCATTATGAACACATTACTCAAACCAACCTTAAACCAACTAAACACATGGATTAGTGGCACTTGGACAGAATTTGTGGCGATCGCCGATGCAGCCAATAGTGCCAAACGCAAAAGCTACTACTACAAACAGCAAATGAGATTTGAGAATATGTCGACAGGTTCCGATCATGCCAACGATCACGCATTAATTCTATTTGCTCTCTCTTTTTATGCCGCCACACAGCAAATCCCCATGACTGCCAAAGATGGCTGTTCCTATCGCCAAATTGGGAAAATTGAATTTCAGCCCGATATCTCCTATTACATTGGTGACAATGCCGATGCGATCGCTTGGGGAACGCGCATCATTGACCTCGATCAATATCCTTTACCCGATCTCGTCATCGAAATATCTGACACTACCTTCAACGATGACCTCGGCACAAAACGCCTGCAATATGAAGAACTAGGTATCAAAGAATATTGGATCGTTAATGTTCAAACTATGAAAATCTACGCCTTTGCGATCGCAACCGATGGCAGCAGCCATCATATTCGCCAATCCCTAGTGCTATCTGGACTAAAACTCGAAATCTTGGAACAAGTTCTCGAACGTAGTCGCCAAGAAAATCAATCAACCGTCACCGCGTGGCTAATGAAGCAATTCTAACGATCGCTACAGATTGGGAAGTTTGCCAGTTTAAAAATACGCAACTTAAGTTAGAAGCAAATGGAAATACAGTCAGCGAATTTTAGTTCTTTACACGAGCATGATCCACAAGAGGAAGCAGCCCTCACCCCCAACTCCTCTCCCAAAAAGAAAAAAGCCCTCACCCCCAGCCCCTCTTCTACGGAAGAGGGGAGCAAGAGAGATGGTTGGCATCATGGCGTAATTGGGATAGTCGCCTCGCGGCTGGTGGAACGTTATGGCGCACCTGTTTTTATTGGTAGTTACGAAGATGCCCATGATTCTGAACAAGCTGCCACTGTGCGCTTCTCAGTGCGGGGAATTCCTGAATTTCATGTCTTCCATTCCCTTGAATATGAGCCGATTAAAAATATTCGCAATAAAGGTGGTGGGCATAAAGCGGCGGGAGGTTTTACCCTGCCTGCGGCAAATATGGAACAATTGCGACAAGGATTACGGGAATTTGCCGATCGTGAGAATATTCTCCCCAGCCACATCAGCCCCTTAATTAATATTGATGTGCGTATTGACCTTAGCGATGTTTCAATGACTTTGCTGCAAGAATGCGATCGCCTACAACCCTGCGGACTAGGGAACGCTGATCCTGTGTTTTATAGCGAAAATGTACGGGTTCTATCTCAAACTACTCGTGGCAAAGATAAAGTGAAGCATCTAGCATTAGAGCTAGATACGGGCAATGGCAAAATTAAAGCGATTGCTTGGCGTTGGGGAGAATATTGTCCAGTACCTGATTATATTGATATTGCTTATAAATTACGTGCAAATCAATGGCAAGACACAACTTCAGTAGAATTAGAAATCATCGGTATTCGGGAACCAATGGATATACAAAATGTAAATAGTTCCCAACAACAATCGCCCAAACACCTGCAACTGCAATACAAACTTGCACCTGTAATTACCAAGTTTCCTCAATGGCAAAAACTCAGC
>JAYTWB010000109.1:0-4902 GCA_043743655.1 Cyanobacteriota bacterium
CTCAAGCAAAAGTAAATCCCAAAAAGGTAAATCGCAAACAAGCAAGGCTAGCGCGAAGCGCTAGCCTTGCTTGTTATTTCAACTTGTTATTTGAAGTTACACACCTACAGGAGTAGGGATTTGGCTAAAAGTACCAACAGATGGTTTGTTGAATACTTGAGCAAGTTGGCGAGGTGCGCGATCGCACCAGTTGCGCTTGCCATAGACATAACCCGCAATCAGAGGCAAAGCAACGGTTGCTTCCGAGAAGACCATTTGCTCTTGAACGATATCGACCTTACCCCAAGAATGTGCTTCTCTCAGAGTAGAGCCAGATAGTGCGCCATCACGTTCATCAGCAACGGTGATTTGGACGGCGTATTTGTGCATCGCTGCATCGAAACCAAGCAACTCAGCTGCGACAACTGTATCTTGAGCGAAGTTCTTGGGAACGCCACCACCGATCATGAATAGACCAGTATGAGGGCTTGCCAACTTGCACTGAGTCAATTCGCGGAAGTCTTTTACCGAGTCAATGCTGACATGCTCTTCAGGAGAGTTCCATTGGTGATGTACTAAGCCAAAGCCCGCGGAACAATCACTGAAAGCAGGAACGAAGATGGGAACTTGATGTTCGTAAGCGGCTAGAACCACTGAGTGGCGGTTTTTGGCATTCTTGTCCAGATATGCACCCATTTCGTGGATAAACTCACGAGAGGAGTAAGGACGGGGAGGAAGCGAGTTCGCGATTTTGGCGATCGTCATGTCACAAACACGCAATTCATCTTCATCGATGTAGGTGTCGTAGATGCGATCGACGGCATTATCGCGCAGTACTGTATCGTCAGCAGCAATGTCACCGACATAATGACGATATCCGAGAGCTTCAAAGAAGTCTTGATCAACGATGTTTGCCCCTGTAGAGACAATCATATCTACCATGTTGTTAGCGATCAGATCGTAGACAATTCCTTTGAGACCAGCACTAAACAAAGAACCTGCCAAGCACAAGATAATCGCGCAATCTTTGTCTTGAATCATGTTGTCGTAGATATGAGCAGCGCGACCAAGGTTTCTCCCTTGAAAAGCGGTATTTGCCATAGCGTCAACCAATCCAACTACATCAAAAGCTTTGATGTCAATGTGTTCAACAGTCTGTTTAAGTAGGTCGCGTTTCATGATGCTTATAGTCCTAGATGTTATTGTGGATGTATGCAAATATATGCAAAAAAAGATTTTTGAGCAGAATTCAATAGCAGAACAAGTAGGATTAGATGGTTGGTAGTTAGGGGCTTTTCACTATGCCGCGCGATCATTTTTCACAATATCTATTAGTCGAAAGACAGATATTGCTAATTTGAAATCTTGCGCGCAAAAACACGCCTATCCCCAACAGCTTTTGTGCTACTTATTCAGTTTTGAAAAAATATTTAGTCTTCTCCATGATGAGAAGCGATCGACCTAGGTTGTTAACAGTGGTTACAACCCTGAGACTTAAAAGATCGATCGGAACATACTAGGTCCTTCACAGGCATCGTCCCAAGAAAGGGTAGGGTCAGACTCACGTCTGTCGCCTAGCTTTACGTTGAGGAGCCAATCGCATCCAAGAAATAAAACCAGTTTTTTCAATTTTTATACAACTGAGGTGTAACAAATCTGTCACGATACTAGCACTTTCTTTTGATAAATACAAGCAAAATGGCGCTAGAGAATTTATCTGTAAATTTGTTTAATTGTCTATATAGGAGACTTGTAGAGACATAAGCCTCCCTCTTGAAACAAGCACAGACGTATTTCATACAGGGACGATCATGATGACAGCGCAGTATCAGGCGGCTCTACACTCTTATGCAGAGGGTCGGTATGAAGAGGCGATGCAACAGTTTTCAGAATTGTTGTACGAAGACCCTCACAATCCCAAGTTGCATATTTGGTTAGGTGCGACCTTTCGGAAAGCAGGTAAAACTGAATATGCCAAAGCTCAGTATCAGCAGGTATTGACTCTTACTGATGATCCAGATTTGCTTGATCTTGCTAGCACTTCCCTTTCTCAAATCCAAAACAAGTTAGCTAATACGACTTTAAAGACAGTTCTCCCACAAGCTGAAGAGAGCATCTCAGGAAATTTAGATAATCTCTATCATCTAAATAGTTCAGACAAAAATGGCTTGCTTAATATTATTGGTAATAGCCATGAAGATAGTCATGCGATCGCCACTGATGATGATTTTACTTTAATTGCTCCTCCTTCTATTAACTCTATTCCTAAGCCTAAAGTTTCTATCAACGTTCAGAGCAATGGTAATGGTATTGTGCCACCACCGCCTATGATCGCGGCGCTATTTAAAAAACAAACTGAAAAACAAACTGAAAACCAAGCTGAAAACCAAGCTAAAGATCAAAAACAGCAGTATGAACTATCTGTGATTGATGAAGATATAGCTGATGGAGATACGGCTGACGGCGATATAGTCGAAGAATCTACGTCATCAATCCTGAATGACACGATCGCAAACATTCAAAAAGTAAATCAAAAATCTAAAAAAACTAAAAAGGCTAGGAACCATCGAACTCCAGCCGAGTTTCCTGCTTTGGAATCAGTAGAATCGGTGTTATTTGCAGATCAAGGTAATCCAAAACTTATCGGTAATAAGTTGGATTCAACGCCGATCGCTTTGGAGGATATGTTTAAGTTCTCTAGTGTTGCTCAAAAGATCACTCTATGGGGGGCTTTGGTTGCGACTATACCTGCGATCGCTTTGGGGATCGCCGCATACCAAGTTGGCGATAGATTGCTTTTGAGTAAGGTCAAGCAAGGGCAGCAATCGGAAGCGATCGCTCTGGCTAAGGGGACTGGAAATTTTTTGAAGCAGCAAGCTACTGATGTAGAAGTGCTGAAGACATTGCTAATTTCGACTGAGGTAGGACAGAATACTTTTAAATCTCTGTTGACGTTGCCGATCATTCAGCAACGTCAATATAAGCAGCAATTAACTAACCGCCTAAGCCTTTACAGCCAAGCTTATCCCCAATACGCTAGTGTTTCTGTATTCAGTACAAGTGGTGAGTTGATCGCTCAGTCTGCTAATTCTAAGAGCCTACAGATGCTCAATCCTAGCACTTTGGATAAAGTCGCTTCGATAGATAGTGTGTTAATCAGTAATCCTGTGGTTGGCAAAGACGGAGCATCTTTTTATGCAGTTGTGGCGGTCAAAAATCCAGTTTCACAGAAGGTGGGCATGGTCTTGCAGGTGGAGATTCCTGTAAAGACATTGGTGAATCAGTTAAATACTAATGTTAGCGGTAACTTCTTTATAGTTGATAGCGCTAATAAGTATATTGCTAGTTCGCAACTTATTAAGATTGGCGAAGATGCATCTTCTGATTTTGCCATGTTGTCTGAGTTGCGATCGGCACAGTCACCTGATTTGCGAGATGTGGCGAAGAGCGATCGCAATCCTCAAATTCTTGCTTATGCACCTGTGCCAAATATGCAGAACTATGGCATCTTAACTTGGGATTTATTAACTACGATCGATAAGGCTACAGCTCTGTCAGGCAGCCAAAATTTATTGTTGGTAATTGGTGTGGGTATCGCGATTACACCTTTATTAGTAGGAGCGATCGCCTATGTATTATCTCGAAAATTGAGCTCTAGACTTAAAAATATTCGTTTGGCTTTGCGCGATTTAGGGCGATTGAAAGCAGATACGGGAACTTCTTCTGAGACAATGTTTTCGGGAACCTTGAGCGTAGAAGGTAATGATGAGTTGTCAGACATCTCCTTCAGCATTAATAAAATGTCTGAACAGTTCCAAACGATGATGCAAAAACAGGAACAAGAGAAGCAACGCTTGCAAGTACAAGTCGTAAAACTTTTTAAGGTCTTGTCTAAGCTGGCGCGGCAAGAAAGCCGAGAAGTCAAGGATGGAGACTTGTCAGATGAAAATATATTAGTACTGGGCAAAAAAGTTCGGGCTGAAATGGTACAACGCAATGCTGAAGCTGAGAGCAATCGCAAACAAAGAGAAGATATGCAGAAACAGCTAGTACAGATGCTTAGGGATATGCAATCTTTGGCTGATGGTGATCTAACTGTTTCCACAAGGACGATTAATGGTGACTTGGAGGGTGTGTCTGTATTTTTTGATGAGGTAATGCGGGGATTGCAAAATATCATTGGTCAAGTTAAGTCATCGGCTAATCAAGTTAATTTTTCGCTGGGACAGAACGAGCAAGCGATCGCCAATCTAGCGAGTGTCTCTCAAAGACAAGTTGACACGGTGACGCGATCGCTAAATACTGCCCAAATGTTAAAGGTATCTGCAACTACGATTGTAAATAACAGCCAACAAGCAGTTCAATCATCGTTAATAGTTGCTGAGAAAATATCTAATAGCGATCGCTCCATTGACGCAGTTATGGAAAAAGTCGCAGAGTTGCAAAATACGGTCTCGACCACCGCTAAGCGAGTCAAACATTTGGGTGAAGTATCGCAAAAAATTGCTTTAGCAATTTCTTCTATTAATGAAATCGCAGTTAAAACTAATTTTTTATCAATTAATGCCAGTCTTGAAGCTGCTCGTACGGGTGATGTGGGTGGTGAATTTGTGATGGTTGCTGAAGAGGTGGGAGAGCTTGCGGCGCGCTCAGTTGCGGCGACCAAAGAAGTAGAAAGCTTGCTCGGCATGATCCAGCGTGAGACTACTGAAGTAATGACCTCAATCGAGTTAGGGAGTAATCAAGTTTCTGAAAGTAATATATTGGCGATCGCTGCCAAAGATAGCCTCCAACAAATCACCCAAATATCACAACAGATTGACGGTCTAATGTCGGCAATCACAGTTGCCACAATCTCGCAAGTTCAGACATCAGAAGGAGTTGCAAGTTTAATGAAAGACATTTCTCACATTGCTAAACGAA
>JAYTWB010000110.1:0-1788 GCA_043743655.1 Cyanobacteriota bacterium
ATACTATCTACCAACTTAAATTTGGGCTTTTGTCTGATTATTTGCGGACTCAGCTTAAGCATCCTTCTATTCCTATGGCGCTTGCGTAAGTCCTAAGAGAGTTTGGTCGTACCGATTAGCATTCCCTACTTGTGGGGAACGCGATCGATTGGAAACAGCTATTATACATCTCAGTCAAAACGCGATCTAACTCTTATTCCCTACTTGTGGGGAACGCGATCGATTGGAAACTCGATAGATATCCGAGGGATTTTAAAAATAAATCCTAATTACAAAACAAAAAATCATTATTGAATTGAGAACTGTAGGGGCATAACATTCCCGCGATCGCATTACCAATTTATAGACAGCCCTAAATCGGGAATGCTATGCCCTAAACTTCCAACATTCATCGATAAAATCTGAACCGCAGTCTTAATTTATTGATGAACTGCATCAAGGGTTTAGCATTTGCGAATGAAAATAGTCATAACAATAGGAAGGTTGGCGCAAATGCTAAACCACTACAAATTTATATTGGTATAGATTACGGCAATTTTTTAATTTTTTTGTCCTGTACCAAGAAATAAATCAGATTCCCTGCTTGCGAGGAACGCGATCGCTCGATAATTGGGAAGACTATAATTACCTGCATTTAAATTTCGTATTCGGTGGTAGTCTGCGATAATATACGCTGTCATAAATTGCGGGCTAAAAGCTCAATTTCTTGGCTTGTTTGCCTAACTATATAATCCAATCAAAAATTAATTTATGAAAAAACTACTACTTCTCACCCTCGCCAGTTCATTTCTATTTTCTGACATATCCATCGCTGCACAATTTCAACAGTCATCAATCTCCGCACAAAATAGTAGTACCTTGATTGCCAAGAGACAGTATGGAGGCTGTCGGGGGACAGGTTGTCGAGGGGGCAAGATTCGTAGTACATCGACAAGTGTTTATCAGACAACACCTTCCGCAAATGGATATGACACTTATATGAAAATTGGCTATAATGCCTACGAGAAAGGAGATTACAACACTGCACTGATTAACTTTAGGCGCGCCTTAGCATCGCGTCCAAATGATGGATATGCCATCAAAGCGATTCAAAATACTGAGAAGCGTCTTGCAGGAAAATAGCATTACTCATTTTTGAGAAGAGGCGATCGCCTAATTTTTGGATAGCTTTTCAGGTTAGTTTTTTATCAGAGCGACCGCTCTGATAAAAAACTAACCTGAAAAAACTATATTGTTGTATAGGAATATATTGCAGGTTGAGTTGCGAGTTAAAAAACTCATAATTAGACTTAAATAATTAAAAAATTATGATTAAAAACCTATTTCAGCGCCTATGCTTTGGCGCGATCGCCTTACTGATTAGCTTTAACTTATTTACCAGCCCAGCCGCCGCACTGCAAGTATCAGACATCCCTGATCTCGCTGAGGTCAAGACCCTGACTGAGCAAACATGGGTACTTGACGACTCCGAAGTGCTAAGTGCCTTGACCAAAAGCACGATCGCGACCAAAGCCGAAAAACTTGCCGCACTCACAGGCACAGAAATCCATGTTGTCGCCATCAAGCGGATTGACTTCGGACAGCCAGTCTCAGAGTTCGCGGCTGAATTATTTGATAAATGGTTTCCCACTGATGCCGCGAAATCAAATCAAATATTGCTATTACTCGCTACCGAAGACCACCGCACCGCGATCGCCACAGGATCAAAAGTAAAAGCATTATTACCCGAAAGTATTGCCATCAGCATCGCCGATGAGACCATGCTCTATCCTGCCCGCAAGTCAAACT
>JAYTWB010000111.1:0-2778 GCA_043743655.1 Cyanobacteriota bacterium
ATACTATCTACCAACTTAAATTTGGGCTTTTGTCTGATTATTTGCGGACTCAGCTTAAGCATCCTTCTATTCCTATGGCGCTTGCGTAAGTCCTAACATAGTTATGCCTAACAAATTTACACCCAAAAATTTAGAATCTAATGTCTACATCCCAAGAAATAGAAGCAAAAATATATTTAGAAAAGCTATACATCTCAACTTCGGATGGCAAGGGCATAGGTACTCCAACTCTAAAAATTAGAGCTATGAGGTCTCTTCCACCACCTAAAATGCCACTATGGTATGAGGCAAAAGTTACCTCATTTAGAACAAGTAAGTTGTTATTTACGATTGGAGATTTACACTTCGATACATCTCCCACAACTAAAGGATTTAACATCAAGTTCTTAATTGAGTTACATGAAGATGATCCTACCTATCCAGATAATGTAAAAATTGAGAGCTACTATGAAATTCCCTATAAACCAGATGAATTTTTCTATAGTGGTAGTTTTGAATTTACGCATTCAGCAGACTTGAATGAAGGAGCCGTGAGGAAGATAGTTCGCACTGATCTGAATTTCAAGTTTAAATATGAAGTGAATATTGGACTTGATCGGATTGAAATTGTTCTTTATAACTTAAGAAATTCCATTAAAAAAGCAGGAGCGCGAGATAGATACCCCGATATAACCCCAGAAATGATAGCAGCAATCATGTACGATGAGATTGCATTTGAAGATATTTTAGATCAATTTCAAAACTCAGGGGGACAGATATCGCTCAATGATAATGGATTTATCAAATCATTTGGGAGATTTTTAATACAAGCATCTGCAGCTTTAAAGCCCCTAGATGAAGTATCAATTGGGATTGCTCAAATGCAGTTGAGAAGATTTAAGAACTTAGTAGATCAAGGTTATATAAGTTCTCCACCTAAATGGGATAAAGACCCTACTGATGCAACTGTCAAGTTTCTGCTTAATCCTCAGAAAGCACCTTATGCGGTGGCTGCTGAGTTGCAACGAATTGTAGATTTTTGGCGAAAAGGGGGGGGTAGATATATCCAAAAATTACCCTGTCTTGTTCTACCTCTATACTGCTGGAGAGACTACTGACAAGGGAGTAAATCCCGATCCACAGCCTGATCCTGAAGGTGCAGGGGTCCGAAAGGCAAGTTACATGGCGAGATTAAAAAGTATTTTGAAATAACTTCAAACCTATGATGCTGAGAAAAAATTTAATTCTTGTAGCAAAAGTAGTGGCAGTTGGTGTAGCTTTATATCTTTTTTCTTATCTACTTCTCTCATGGCGAGGTAAACTACTTAGCTATTCGTATGATGGGAAAGAATGGTCATTTGGAGGAACTAAAGGGCTAACGGCTTATTATTTCCCTTGGAGTTCATCTTTTGACCCCCAAATTTTAGTGTCTGAAAGAAGAATGTGTCAATTTTATCAACCTTTAATTAAGCTAGATGCTTCTCTTACAAAAGATAAACACATCTATCATGAAATTGCTCCAGAATGTGGAAAGTAGAGATACAAATTATTGTACATAAAGGCATAACAAATCACTGCACCCGACCGTATGCTAACCTATTCATATCATCCAAAGTCAATGACGGCAGGTGAGTTCAACCGTTATGCCTCACAAACCAAGCCTTAGTTTTACGCACAAAGCGGCGAAGGGTAAACTAAAACATGGCATTAGACTAAAAAGATGATAGATAAACATGTTATTTCAGACTCATTTAACGCTAATGAGCATATTGTTGTCGCCCAGAGCGATACCTTAGCGGCATTAAAAAAACTTCCAAGTTCATCGTTCAGGCTAGAGGTCGACCTTTTAGAGATATGGACTTTGTAAAACCAAATACAAAACATAGATGTTCCTGTCTTAATTCTTGGCATTGATGCTTAACTATAAAATCATAACAAACAAGATTTGGTTGCGGACAGCAGTAGACCACTTTCACAAAAGGACTCTGGGTGATCACAGTGCTGAGACTTTTAATTTTGAGCCATTATGGGCAACTGTGGTGGCATGGCAGTGCTATTTCTACGTTCAAGTCCTTAGATATGTTGCCTTACTCCGTGCGATTGCTGATTCATTATCCTTTCTTCCCTCTAATTCATACTTCTATCTGCAATGCCAGAATTTTTAGAGCTGATGTCAGCTTGAGATTAAAAGCGGCTAACCGCTCTTAATCTGATATTTTAGTAATCATAGGGATTTTTGGGTTCAGCGATCGCCGTAATGTTGCTGGCTATGATCACGACTTGGCGCTTTCCATTTGTAGTCTCGACATCCGCTTGACCTTCTATCTGTAACCAGCGATCAGGCGGATATTTGGCACGACTTTCGGTAATCTTGATTGGCAAACTGACAGGATAGACATCAGCCGCACAGCAAGTAATCACAAAGCGTGTAATCAAAAATTCATTGTCTGGCTGATCAGGAGCATGGACAACAAACCCTGTGAATTTCACTTTTTGCCCCTTATAAGCATCAGGCTCAGGATAGGCGCTGATGGTGCGTACCCATTCGACAAGAGTGCGCTCTTCGGGGCGATTGCTCGCCCGAAATGATTTAGGAATAGTTCTGGCATCAGCGACATTATCAATTACGCCGCGATGGATCGCTTTTTCGCTCGTAAATGGACGTGGATTAATAAACAAGGCAACGATCGCCACAATCAAAAGTAAGCTACTGCTCAAAGATGGCTTGATCAGTGTCACATGCCGTTGATTGTTATTGGTATATGAATAACGCCGTCGTTGGACTACTCGCAAAGCTTC
>JAYTWB010000112.1:0-4191 GCA_043743655.1 Cyanobacteriota bacterium
GACGAACTTGGTTTGCCATCGTGCTGTCAAAGTAATAGCGGCGATCGCCTAGCAGTTCGCTCCAGCCTTCGTCAAACACCTGATCGCCACAAATATGCGCTCCAAAAAACTTGTCAGTATATAAAATTTGGGTTTTGGAGTCATAAGTACAAAGCTCGTCAGGATGGCGCGGGGTCGAGGTGGGAATGAATTTGAGAATATGTCCTTTCCCTAAATCAAGGGTTTCTTCACCACGCACAACTTGGATTTTGAGCTGACTTTTAAGTTCTTGATCCAAACTTTGACGCAAAGCGATCGCACCTGCGTTAGTGCAGATAAATGTCAGGCGATCGTTAATCTCTAATAAAGCCTTTAAAGTTTCGATACGGTTTTGGTTAACATGACCAAGGATCACATAACTAACATCAAGAATGTTTATGCGTTGTCGCAGCTCATTGAGATAAATTCCTGTAAAAGTTTCTCCAGGCGGATCAATCAACGCTGATAAAGTACCTTGAATTAAAAAAGAATTAGCAGTAGTTCCTTTCTCAAGAGCATATTCAATTTCAAAGCGTAATCGATTCCAACTGCGCGATCGCAAAGCAAGAGTTTCGGCAGCAACATAAGTTGTTTGTACATCGCGAGGTTGAGTGCCGCGAGGTTGAGTGCGGGGCTTAGTATTAGTCACGATCGCTGTCTCCAAACTGTTATGCCTATGACTTTAGGGAGCTTCAACTATAATAGCAAGCATAAGATAAAAAAATCGCTAATGTAACGCATTCCCCTTTGTGACTAAGAACGATCATCGACAAGTTTAGTTAACTCGCTCAGTTCCATGTTTTAAGACAATGTATGATGTTAATCGCCATTACTCTTGATATTCATCCAGATCATGACACAATTGATTTCCTTTAAACTCTCCGAACTAGCCGCCGAACTTATTGCCACATTGCCCGACTGTCTATTTGAGTCTAATGGTGGCGATCCCATGATTTCAGGTGTGGCAGCAATCGATAAGGCGAAATCTGGAGAGATCACCTTTGTGTCGTCATCAAAATTTGTCTCTAAACTCAAAGACACTCGAGCCAGCGCCGTCATTCTCGATCTAAAAACGCCGTCATCCTTACCCTGTATTCGCACCGCCCATCCACGCATTCTATTCGCTAAAGTTCTCGAAAAGTTTTATCAACCACCTACGCCACCTATCGGTCTTCATCCAACTGCGATTTTAGGTGAAGGCGTGCAGTTAGGCGCAAATGTGGCGATCGCACCTTATGTCGTCATTAGCGATCGCGTCAAAATTGGCGATAATGTCACAATTTACGCTCATGTCACCATCTACAACGATGTCGAAATTGGCGCAAATACAACCATTCATGCTGGTTGCGTGATCAGCGATCGCACTCAAATCGGCGCAAATTGTTTATTCCATCCCAATACAGTATTAGGCGGTGATGGCTTTGGCTTTGAGATATCTCCCAATGGCACTTGGTACAAAGTTCCTCAAATTGGTCATGTGATCATTGAGGATAATGTCGAACTGGGCTGCTCCTGTGCAGTTGACCGTCCAGCAGTTGGCGTGACGATCATTCACAAGGGTTCCAAACTCGATAACTTTGTCCAAATCGGTCATGGGGTCGAAGTGGGAGCGCATTCCGTTCTCGCTTCACAGGTCGGTTTAGCGGGTGGTGTCTCCCTCGGTCATCATGTGGTCATGGCGGGACAGGTCGGTGCAGCGAATCACATCCACATCGGCGATGGCGCAATCATCGGAGCCAAGTCGGGCATTCCTAGCGATGTTCCTGCAGGTGTAACGATGATGGGCTATCCTGTCGTCCCTGAAAAGGATTGGAAGCGGATTGTCATAGCTGAACGTCAACTTCCCGATTTGCTTCGCACAGTTCGCAAATTAGAGAAGCGAATTGAGGAATTAGAAGCAAAGATTGCTGAATAAAAAAGTGAAGTAGAGCAATGCTCTACTTCATTAAATTAGGTTTTCATTAGCAAACTCAATCAAGTCTGACAGCGGCGAAATAAAATTAGTAACTTGAGAATCAATAGGCTTTCCAATAAATGCTCGATCAAAGAATTTAAACATTCCTCTATGTTGAGGATTATTGATCTCATTGTAAAAATTAACTGTTACAAAGCAAACTAAAGGAATTGTTGGAGGATTGTAAGAAATTTCGTATTTATCACGGACTTCACAATCTGACATTGCAATTTCCATGAGAAGTTTCCATTTATAGGTCTGACCAGCCCGCTCTCTTAATGATGTTTTGAGTGAGAGAATAATACATTTATTTAATTCTGAGTTTTCTTTTAGAGAATAAATTACCAAATCCATATCTGGCTTTTGAGTTTCATCACCAACGTTAATAGTAGATATATCCTCAAATCCTGAAATTGTAGATTTTTTAGCTGTAATATAAATTCCTTCTGAAATATTTCCAAGTAATTTGTTTTGAATAAAGATATAAACAATCAAGTTAGAAAAAGCATTTCCAACAATACTTTTTCTAGCTTGAGACTTATCTTTAATCTCTCCCGCGGCTATTCTTACATCTAAAAGTTCTTCTACATCATCCTGAGCAGATCTTAAAATTTCATTCAAATGATTTAATACCTTAACCCAACCAACTTTAAGACTTTCTGCCGATTTAGCCCAGTCGTCTACTTTAGTCTTGATAGGTTGCATGTAGTAAGTTTTTTGTAATTCCTTTAAGAACTTGACTTCATCTTTACTGAGGATTTTTTCTGTCATCAAATTATCCTAAAGAGCCTATTTTTGAATTGTAGGTAGTTTGTCGATCAAAGAGTTTAAGTTGTATTGGTGAGCGCATAGGATAAGTTAAAGCTTTTGGTTTTTGTAATGCATTTACAAGCTCACAAGCGATTTTTTGTACGACAGGAACGGCAATAGAGTTGCCAAATTGTTTATACGCTCTACTATCACTGGTAACGATTTTAAATGTTTCAGGAAATCCCATAAGTCGAGCGCATTCTCTAGGTGTCAAACGACGAGGGTTTTTCCCTTCTTGAGGTATCAAAATTTCTGAGCCATCCTTATAATATCTTGCACTTAAAGTGCGAGATACTCCATCAAGATCAACTAATCCAAAACCAAAACCATTGCCTTTAGCTCGATGTTTTTCTGCATAATTTTGTAAATACTGCCAAAGATTATCTGTAAGCGTATACTTTTCCTCAACATCTGTTTCTAGAATATCTCTAATTTTCGGATATTGATTTTGTAAGGTAGGAAATTTAAAAGCAATAGGTTCACGAAATCCAACAATAAATATGCGTTCCCGATGTTGAGGTACAAGTGCGGCGGCATCAAAAACTTGATAATGAATGTAGTAGCCAATATCCTCTAGAGTCTCTTTAATCACAGTAAATGTTTTACCACGGTCATGGCTCACTAAGTTTTTAACATTTTCTAGTAAAAAAGCTTTAGGTCTTTTATCTTTAATTATTCTAGCTACTTCAAAAAATAGAGTTCCTTGCGTTGGATGTTCAAATCCATGCTCCTTTCCTAGAGCATTATGTTTGCTTACTCCAGCAATACTAAACGGTTGACAAGGAAATCCACCAACCAGAATGTCATGATCTAAAATTTGCTCAGAAGGAATTTTAGTAATATCTCCTTCTGGCTGATCACCAAAATTAGTAAGGTATGTGTGTTGAGAAAATTTATCCCATTCTGAAGAGAAATTGCATTTCGCACCCACACTTTCAAATGCCAATCGCATCCCGCCAATGCCAGCAAACAAGTCTATGAACTTAAGGCAAGACATATCTGCACATTTTCAGATAAAATACCTGCTTATTATAGCCGCTTTAAAATGTTTATCGATTTTCATACACATAACGATCGCATAGCTCCTAATCTGATCAATCTCCAAACGCTGCATATCACTTCAGCATTACAAGCCGAAGAATTACCTAAAATTTGTAGTCTGGGCTTACATCCGTGGTTTATCGAAAACTCATCTTGGGAAAATCTTGTAGATTTAGCGAAATTATCAAATGTTGTGGCGATCGGTGAATGTGGATTAGACCGCAATATTGCTTTACCAATAGAAGTCCAAATCTCTATTTTTCAAAAACATTAGGACTTACGCAAGCGCCATAGGAATAGAAGGATGCTTAAGCTGAGTCCGCAAATAATCAGACAAAAGCCCAAATTTAAGTTGGTAGATAGTATTA
>JAYTWB010000113.1:0-4321 GCA_043743655.1 Cyanobacteriota bacterium
CCAAGAGCCACGATCGCGGAAATTAATCCTCCTGACGCATATTGAAGCGCGGTAATTAGGAGCAGTATGGGTGGTGTTGAGCCGCCAATCAGGGCGATCGCTAGATAGACAAAAGTTTGTAAAACAGCCACCAGCAAACCTGAGGCAGCAAGGTGGGATCGGGTAAGAGGTCGATTGGTGATTGCGGCGGCGACAATTGCGCCGATTAGGATCGGACTCAGGGCTAACAAGTCATGGCTAATAGAAACTGCTAACAAGATCGATGTTAGGCAAGTGATCAGTAAGGCAAGGCGAGAACTATAGAAACTACCGATAATTAGCCCCATACTTGCCAGTGGGATAAATACAATCATATTGGGAGCCATTAATACGGCGGCAAGAGAGTTGCCTATGCAGATCAGCCCTAGCGCTAAAAAATCTTTAATATGCAGTTTTACTTTAAGTAAATATTGCCATCGGCGATTAGCATAGCCAAAAATTCCTAAGGCGATCGCAGTTGTGCTGATCATCAAAATCAAGCCACTGAGGTTGACTCGTCTTTGGGTCATTTTCAGTTCATCTAAGATCACAAATTGTCGTTCGGTAATTTTTTCACCCCCTTTAACTATTAGTTCCCCCGACTCTAAGGATATTCTTTGAACTTGGACTGATTCCGATGCCTTGATCGCGCGCGCGGTTGTGCCAACATAGTCAATCGTTAGGTTTGATTTAACGGTAGCGCTGAGCAAAGCAATCGCCATGACTCGATGTTCTTCGTTAGTTGGTAAATTCCTGAGATTAGTCAGCCGTTTTTGCAACATATCATCTGGCAAACCGACCTCAATTCCTGCGGCTTGGGTGTCGATTAGAGCGAGTCGAGTCAGTTTTTTGGTTGTGTCCCATTCCTCGTTGGTCATCTCTAAGAGCCGATCTCGAAACATGGCAGGTCCTTTAGCTGCTTGTTCTTGGGTCTTCAGATATGATTTACGAATCTCGCTGATAGTACTAATTAACTTTTGATAGTCTTGAGGAGTGGCGTTGAGTTTATATAGAGTTAGCTCATCTAAAGCGATCAGTGAAATTTCTTGCGCTTTGCTAATATCTTTATTGAGAAAACTTAAGATAGCGCTAGTTTGGCTATTAACATTACCTGCGAGCTTATTAGCTTTGTCTTGTAACTGCTCCCATTCCCACTGAGGAATTTGCCTGAAATATCGCTGTATATCATCACTCAGTATCTTGCGATCAATATACGGCAAATTTCCTGATGATGTTCGTAAATTATCACCCACGCGTAATAGTTCTTCTAGGTGTTTTATTGCCTCAGCATTAATCTCAGGGTTACTTCGATAGATGGGGATTACTTGCTGCTTAGCTAGCTCTTGCGCTTGTCGGGTGGCTTCGATATCTGTAGCTGTAATCGACCTAGGAGATCGTAAATCTTGATCGATAAATGTACCGATAGTTAAGCGCGGTTCAGAATAAAAACGCATACTCAGAATTGCGGCAAGGCAGACAAAAGTAATTCCGATAACTGCTTTAAGAAACCACGTTCGAGATGGACGCTGAGTTATTTTTGGGAGCGCTGATGCGTGGGTGGGAACGATTCCCATAGTTTAATTACTCAAGTAAAAATGGTTCTTAAGAACAAAATGTAATTAATTTCACAATTAAATTAGTGAGGAAGAGCAAGACATAAGCCGGGTTCTGTTTTAGGAGTCTTATCAACGACCTTAGCGGTTATCTATCTGGGATATTTGTTACCAAATACCTCATGCGGCACACACTTGATAGCGATCGCAAGGCTTTCACCAAACAATTGCATCAAGCAACGGATACAAGATCATTTGAAAATCGCAACACTTGTATCCTCTCGCCTTGCTTCCAACTGGGGTTTACCTAGCCAGAGCCTCACGACTCTGCTGGTGCGCTCTTAACACACCTTTGCACCCTTACCTGATTAAGCTTCGCAAAATCAGGCGGTATCTTTCTGTGGCACTATCCTCGCGATCGCTCGCACTGGGCGTTATCCAGCAGCCTGATCTTCATGGAAGCCCGGACTTTCCTCAAAATTTGTGCTAAGACAAATTCCGCAACCGCGCGCTTACTCTTCCCTACTTCTATTATGTACTACCAGCGAAAAAGAGGATAGTTTGCATTTAAAAAAGGTAGTTTGCCAGAGTAAAGGCAGTGCGATCGCACCGCCTTTACTCTGGCGGATATCAACAAAAAAGCATAAAAACAATAAAAGAATATTTATCAAAACGAAATTGTTTTGCTACACTGTCTGGGTATTCTTGGTCTAAACTAAAAAGCCTTGAAACGACTCAAAAAAATCGTAACTTTTTATTCTTCGTTCGCAAGCGTGACTAACTAAATGATGAAACACTTCTCCAAAGGAATGTACACGCTATTTTTGTCCTTAGTCTTGGTACTTATTGCGGGAGTGTCTCAGGCTGCTGCTGCTAATGTCTTAAGAGTTTTAGTCAAGGAAGAAAGTGGCTCTAAGATGACCGTTGCGGTGACGCAACCATCGACCCTGCAAACCTCAGGACAGTCAAATCGCCGTCTCGATGCGGGTAAGTGGTACACATTGCCGCTCACATCTACATATCGAATTACTCCTAGTAATAACGGATTAGTGCAAGTCGGTAGCAATCTTTATCCAGGTGAAATTGAGTTGCGCGCTTGGAATAATAAGGCGATCGCGGTCAATGTCTTGTCTCTTGAGGAATATCTCCGCAGCGTTGTTCCAAGCGAAATGCCTGCTAGTTGGCATATGGATGCATTGATGGCACAAGCAGTCGCGGCGCGCAGTTATGCCGTCAACACTCAGCGTCAACGTAAATGGGGTGAAGCTCCCTACGATCTGGTTAGTGATACTCGCGATCAGGTGTATAAAGGCTTTTATCGTTTTGACGCTCAGACAGGGCAAGCGATCGCCTTAATTCATAGCCGCAGCGATCAAGCTGTCGCCTCAACTGCGGGTTATATGCTGAAGCCAGGATTTAAAGGATATTATCGCGCTCGCTTGCAACGCAACTGGATTAGTTGGGGCGGTGGCTATATGCCAGTTTCTGATGGGCAGCACCTCGATCAAGAAATGTCCCAACAAATGGCACAAAATGGTTGGAATTGGGTGCAGATATTGTCTTGGTGGTATCGCGATGAGCCAATCAAAAATTAAAACTTGGATGATCTTTTGATGAAGGAGAACCAGTCAGTGCTGACCTAGCTGATCATGAGTTTGTGGCTGAAAAAATGCCAAAATCAAAAATTCCAAAATCAAAATTATAGATATGGACAAACTTATGGCTGTTAAAAAATTATCTGAAGTAGAAATTTCTGCGGCGATCGCGCAGCTAGTCGGTTGGGCAGTAGTTGATCAGAAATTACAGAAAAACTTTAAATTTCGCGATTTTGTGGAAGCCTTTGGATTTATTAGCAAAGTGGCGATCACAGCTGACAAGATGGGACATCATCCTGAGCTTTTCAATGTATATAACAAAGTTAAGATCGATCTCACCACTCATGATGCTGGTGGCATCAGCGACCTTGACTTTGAACTAGCCCAAAAAATTGACAAACTCTGATCAAAAAGAAGGAGCGCTTTGCGCTCCTTCTTTTATGCGTGGCGCTTTTGATGCCATTGCCATGCGTGCTGCAAAATTAGATTTAGATCGGCATATTTGGGCTGCCAATTCAGGATTCTTCTCGCTTTCTCAGCGCTACCAACTAAGGCTGGCGGATCACCTGCACGACGATCGCCGAACACCACATTAATCGGCTTACCTGTAATCTCCTTTGCAACATCAATCACTTGTTTAACTGAAAAGCCGTTGCCATTACCTAGATTGAAAATTTCGCTCTTGTTGCCATTAAGCAAATATTGCAGTCCTAGTACATGAGCTTCCGCAAGATCGCTCACATGGATATAGTCACGGATACAAGTCCCGTCAGGTGTGGGGTAATCAGAGCCATACACTGTAATTGCTTCACGTTTGCCCAAAGCCGTTTGCAAAATGAGCGGAATCAAGTGAGTCTCAGGATTATGATCCTCGCCAATCGCACCATTAGGATCGGCTCCAGCCGCATTGAAGTATCTAAAAATTACCGAATTCAGTCCATAAGCAATATCAAAATCTTGTAAGATGCGCTCAACCATCAGCTTGGTTGCACCATATGGATTAATCGGTGCTTGGGGATGATCTTCGGTAATTGGTATTTGCTGTGGCACACCATAACTGGCACAAGTGGACGAAAACACAAAAGTTTTAATATTTGCGGCAATCATTGCTTCGAGCAGGGTCAAAGTGCCAACGACATTGTTGCGATAGTATTT
>JAYTWB010000114.1:0-7405 GCA_043743655.1 Cyanobacteriota bacterium
CTGATAATCTCACTCCATATCTCTGTCAATTAATGGTCGAAACAGGTATGAGCTACTTTGAGATCGGTATTACCAGCGGCTCTCAAGAATTAGTACGCAAGATGCGAATGGGGTATAACCTCAAATCAGTCTTACAAAACTGTCGTGATCTTAAAGCCGCAGGTTTTAATAATCTAGTCTCAGTAAATTACTCTTTCAATGTGATTGATGAAACTCTAGAAACAGTTCGTCAAACGATCGCCTACCATCGTGAATTGGAGTCTATCTTTGGTGCTGACAAAGTAGAACCCGCGATCTTCTTTATCGGGTTGCAACCGCACACCCATTTAGAAGACTATGCATTTAAAAATAACATTCTCAAAGAAGGTTATAACCCCATGAGCATGATGCCTTGGACTGCAAAAAAACTGCTTTGGAATCCTGAGCCATTGGGTTCCTTCTTTGGTGAAATTTGTCTAGAAGCTTGGAAACGTGACGATGATGACTTTGGTCGAACAGTAATGAATATTTTGGAGGAACGTTTAGGACGTGCGCCACTAGAAGAGGCTCTAGCAGCACCGATGAAAAACGAGTTGGTTAATGCATAAAATCCAGAAAGCTCGAACTTGTTTGGTTTATCAAGGCGATCGCCCTATTCCATATCTAACCGTGTGGCAATGGCAAAAGCAATTAGTTGAAGAGCGCAAACAAGCTAAACGCGAGGGACAAGATTTACCAGATGTTTTACTTCTAGTTGAGCATCCTGCTGTTTATACATTAGGACAGGGGTCAAGTTTAAAGTTTCTCAAATTTAGTCCAGCAGACCCAAATATTGCATGTCATCGCACTGAGCGCGGTGGCGAAGTTACACATCATGCGATCGGGCAGTTAGTCGTTTATCCAATCCTGAATCTCGATCGCCATCAGCGTGATTTGCATTGGTATTTGAGGCAACTCGAAGAAGTAATTATTCAAGTGCTAGCTAAATTTAATTTGCCTTCACAGCGTATTCAAGGCTTAACAGGCGTTTGGATCGATAATGCTGGTCAAAATCAAAAAATTGCTCAAGTCGGGATCAAAGTCAGCCAATGGATTACAATGCACGGCTTTGCCCTGAATGTATGTATGGATTTGTCAGGCTTTGATCGCATTGTTCCTTGTGGAATTACCGATTGCCAAGTTTGTAATCTGAATCAGTTCTTTCCTAATATTGATTTTGTGAAAGTAAAAGAGGCGATCGCGCAAACCTTCGCCGAAATATTTGATTTAGAATTACAGTCGAAGCAATTTCCATAAAAAAGCGCCCCTAAGGGCGCTTTTTTTTAGCTGGTAGCTAGCGTACGACGCTTAGTTACCATGCGGAAGGCTTCGATGATATCGCCTTCTTTCCATGTCGAGAATCTTGCCAGCGAGATACCGCACTCAAATCCAGCGGCGACCTCTTTAGCATCATCTTTGACCCGTCTGAGCGAATCAAGGACGGCTGCATGGACAACCTCATTGCCACGTTTGATACGAACATTACAGTTACGCATCAACTTACCATTCTGGACATAGCAACCAGCTACAGCACCCTTACCAATTGTAAAGATAGCGCGAACTTCAGCTTGACCGAGATATTCTTCGATCATTTCAGGATCAAGTAAGCCTTCCATCGCATCTTGGATATCTTCTAAGAGCTTATAGATCACGTTGTAATCACGGAAGTCAACGCCCATTTCGTCAGCAGCCTGTCTTGCACCTGGAGCCATTGAGGTATTGAAGCCAAGCACAACTGCCGAGCTTGCTGCGGCCAAACTAATGTCGTTTTCGGTGATTTCACCTGGAGCCGACAAGAGGATGCGGAGTTGGACTTCGCGCTGAGGTAGCTGAGCCAAAGCACCAAGAATCGCTTCGAGTGAACCTTGAACGTCTGCTTTAAGGATGATATTGAGTTCCTTAAGGTCGCCTTCTTTGACTTTTTCGGACAAAGTACCAAGGGTGACACGGCGGGAAGCCATTGCTTGTACCAAGCGGGCTTGACGTTGATCCATCGTTCGTTGGTCAGCGATCGCCCGAGCTTGTTTTTCGTCAAGATAGACTTCAAACTCATCTCCAGCCGCAGGTACATCACCCAAACCGAGGACTTCGACCGCAAAGGAAGGCGAAGCTTTATCGACACGCACACCGCGATCATCAACCATCGCCCGAACTTTACCAAAGGCAGCTCCAGCCACAAAGATATCGCCGACGCGTAAAGTACCATTTTGGACAAGCAAGGTTGCCACAGGACCCTTAGCTTTGTCAAGGTGAGCTTCGATAACCGTACCTTTCGCAGTACGGTTAGGGTTAGCTTGCAAGTCTTCAACTTCAGCAACCAGCAAGATCATTTCTAGTAAGGTATCCAGATTTTCGCGGCGAATTGCACTGACGGGAACCATGATTGTGTCGCCGCCCCATTCTTCTGCCACGAGGGAGTACTCGGTTAGCTCTTGACGAATGCGATCGGGCTGAGCTTCGACTTTATCAACCTTGTTAATTGCAACCACGATTGGTACTTTCGCAGCCCGCGCGTGACTAATCGCTTCAATAGTTTGTGGTTGAACCCCATCATCGGCGGCAACCACCAAAACAGCGATGTCAGTAACTTTAGTGCCACGCGCTCGCATGGCAGTAAAGGCTTCGTGACCAGGGGTGTCAAGGAAGACAATCTGCTGTTTTAAGCCATTATGCTCAACATCAACGTGGTATGCGCCAATATGCTGCGTAATACCACCTGCTTCGCCCTGAGCGACCTTGCTCTTGCGAATCGCATCAAGCAGTGTAGTTTTACCATGGTCAACGTGTCCCATGATCGTCACCACGGGTGGACGGCGTTGCAGTTTATCAAGGTCTCCTGCATCGATCATTTCAGTCTTGACCGCAAGCTCAATGACTTCAGGCGCATGGACTTCATAGCCAAGTTCAGCCGCTACCATCTTCGATGTACCCACATCTAGGGTTTGGTTGATATTTGCCATGATCCCTTTCATAAACAGGGTGCGAATTACTTCTGTCTCTGAAAGCGCTAACCGATTAGCTAGTACAGCAACGGTCATACCTTCAGTGATCTCCACTGAGGTGGGTTTTTCAGGAATGACTTCAACTTGATGATGGCGGCGATCGCGACTTGGTGCCGATTTTTTAGACTTTTGAGTCGGCTTAATGTCGGCTGCCATAGTTGGCTTCGATGGCACAGCCACTGCCTTAGGACGCGCAGTTGGACGCGCTAGCGACAAACTAATCTGAGCTAGTTCATTAGCCGCATCAGAGTCAGCTCCATCATCATCTTCATCATCAAAATCACGCAAATAGCGTTTAGGCTTATTTAGGCGATTTTTTTCTTTGAGCTCTAATAGGTCTTTTTCTTCCTCTTCTTTAGATTTGCCCTTACGCTTACTCGCCTTACCAGGTAAGGTTGGTTTTTCCAAAAGTTCAGGTAGTCCGGGATTAAACCCACCTGCTGCCTCAGGCTTCTTGCCTGTCCGATCAGCAATCACAGGCTTCTCAGGGGCGCGCATCAAAGTTGGCATCGGTGGACGCAAATTATGCGGTGGTTCGGTTGGAGCCGTAATGCCACGTTCAATTAGTACAGAGTCTTTGACTAGCTTAGGACCACGGCTTTGAGGGCGACCGCTAGCAGGTGCAGCGGGCGCTTGCTCAACAGGCTTATTAAGTTTTGGTCTTTCGGGCTTAGCTATAACCTTGACGGTTTCATTGTTGGATGTTTCGCTTATGTCATTCCCAACGTTAAGATCAATTAAATCAATTTTGGCTTGATCATCCTGTTCCGATTGGCTCTGACTCGCTTTTGCTGACACCCTTGATTCGTCTGAAGGTCTTGTTTCGGTTTGTTTAGGAGAAACAAGAGCCTTAGGTGCAACTGCAATAGGCGGTTTAGGACGATCTGGCGCGACAGGAGGTTTAGTCAACTTCACCTGTGGTGGTGACACGCTCACCAAAGACTGTTTTGGGACAAGTGGACGCTCAGCTTTGGCGATATCTTTGCGAGGTGATGGCTCTTTGGGGAGATTTGCAACCTTGTCTACGGGCTTGTCAATCGGTGCTTTTGCTATTTTTGGTGTAGCAATTTTATCGGATGATTTGGGTGGAGATGGCGGAGCAATTAATTCTGATTTTGGCTCTGGCTGAGACTGAAATTCTTTAATCGCTTGAGGAATTACTGTTGGTGGCAATGCTGTTTCTAAGGTCAATTCGATTTTGGAGGCAGGTGTGATTTCTAGACTGGAGTTGCTGCCTGAGCCAGAAGGACGGCTAGGAGGCTTAACTAATGAAGACGCGGAGGGCATGGGCGAGAGAGGGTTAACAACAGCAGTTTTGGTAGGAGCGGATGAGCTAGGCTCAGCGATCGCACTAGGGGAATTAAGATGTGGGTCAACAGGAGCCGTGGCTCCTACATTACCAGAGACGGGCGGAGATGTGAGCCGAATAGTTGGTTTGCTTACAGCAAGGATTTGCTGCTTAGCGATACGAGCTTCGGATTCTTTTGTCTTTGCCGCAACTTTCTTTTCAGAAGCTTTTGACTCAGCATCTCTTGACTCAATATTTTGAAGATGGGGATGAGGGACTTTGGTGCGTACCATTTCCGCCTCTGATTCTGTGATCGTACTACTATGACTTTTGACAACTATACCTAGCTGCTCGCACAAGGCGATTACATCTTTGGTGTCGATATCTAGCTCTCGTGAAAGTTCATAAAGTCGAACTCGATTGCTTATACTCATTGCTTACTCTGCCCTGCGTAACTGTTGTATATGACGAAATTGGATTTACATAGAAGTTGCTTCCTATCTTTTTCTAGGTTGAATTACATTAACTGAATTACATTGACCATAGTTAATCCTAGAAGCGCCTAGCTATTCTTGTTGAACAAGCTAGCGAGTATGTCTCAATTTTTATGTGAGACTACTATAGCTATTATTACTCATACAACCTAAGTAATACGAGAAGTTAGAAAATTTGACTCATAAATTTTGAGCAAAACTTCGCTTAGTTTAGTATCTTTCATTAAAACTGGTTCTGCCCTTCATAATGAGAATTGCTAACACTACTTTACTTTAAGGTAGGATCAGATAGTCTTGCAGTGTTCTGCCCCACCATGATTTGCCCCACCGTCTATTGAATTATGACCAACGTACCCGTCTCTCGCATTCGTAACTTTTCAATCATTGCCCATATTGATCATGGTAAGTCTACGCTTGCTGATCGCTTGTTGCAATTTACAGGTACTGTGGCGGATCGAGATATGAAAGCTCAGTTTCTCGACAATATGGACTTGGAGCGAGAGCGGGGAATCACGATCAAGTTGCAAGCGGCGCGCATGAACTATAAGGCTCTCAACGGTGATGAGTATACGATTAATTTGATTGACACTCCGGGGCATGTGGACTTTTCTTATGAGGTGTCTCGGAGTTTGGCGGCTTGTGAGGGGGCTTTGCTTGTAGTTGATGCATCTCAGGGAGTAGAGGCGCAGACCTTAGCGAATGTCTATTTGGCATTGGCAAACAATTTAGAGATTGTCCCTGTTTTAAATAAGATTGATTTACCAGGGGCTGATCCTGATCGTATTGCCACAGAGATCGAGCAGCTAATAGGGTTGGACTGTTCTGAGGCGATCCGTGCTTCAGCAAAGCAAGGAGTCGGCATTCGCGAGATACTTGAGGCGATCGTTTTACAAGTGCCGCCGCCCAAAGATACTGTTGATCAGCCTTTGCGAGCCTTAATTTTTGATAGTTACTATGATGCCTATCGCGGTGTGATTGTTTATTTTCGAGTCATGGATGGGACAGTCAAAAAAGGCGATCGCGTCAAATTTATGGCTTCGGAGCAAGAATATGTAATTGATGAGCTGGGGGTATTAGCCCCTGGACAAGTTCAAGTAGACGAGTTACATGCGGGTGAGGTGGGTTATCTCGCTGCTGCCATCAAGATGGTGGCTCATGCTCGAGTTGGCGATACGATTACTTCTGCGATCGACTCGGCTCCAGAAGCTTTCCCCGGCTATGAAGAAGCAAAACCGATGGTATTTTGCGGCATGTTTCCCACTGATGCTGATCAATTTGAAGACTTGCGTGAAGCCCTCACCAAACTCAAGCTTAATGATGCGGCGTTAAATTATGAACCAGAAACCTCAAACGCGATGGGCTTTGGCTTTCGTTGCGGATTTTTGGGAATGCTGCATATGGAAATTGTGCAGGAACGTCTGGAACGCGAATACAATCTCGACCTGATTGTGACCGCGCCATCGGTAATTTATCGAGTGACGACAATTACCGATGAAATCTTGATGATTGACAATCCTAGTGAGTTACCGCCGCCGAGCGCAAGGCAGCAAATCGAGGAGCCGTATGTGAAGTTAGAGATTATGACTCCTCAAATTTACATTGGCACACTAATGGAACTATGCGTGGCAAGGCGCGGCATATTTCTCGATACAAAATACATCACCACTGAGAGAGCGACTCTGCTCTATGAACTTCCATTAGCCGAGATGGTGACGGATTTCTTTGATCAGATGAAGTCGAGGACTAAGGGATATGCCAGTATGGAGTATCAAGTAATTGGCTACCGTCCTAACGACCTCGTACTGGTAGATATTTTAGTAAATGAGGAGCCTGTAGATGCGTTAGCCTGTATTGTCCATCGCGACAAGTCTTATAACATCGGTCGGGCGTTAGTCTCAAAGCTGCGTGAGCTGATTCCGCGTCAGCAGTTCCAGATTCCCATTCAAGCGGCGATTGGTTCTAAGATTTTAGCTCGTGAAAATATTTCGGCACTAAGAAAGAATGTGCTTAGTAAGTGCTATGGCGGCGATATCTCTCGGAAGAAAAAGCTGTTAGAAAAACAAAAGAAAGGCAAAAAACGGATGAAATCTATTGGAACTGTAGAAGTTCCACAAGCAGCGTTTATGGCAATTTTGCAGTTGAACGGTGATTAAGGGCAATTGGATGGCTCAAATCTAAGTCTGGAGGATTTTTTGCAAGCTCATTGATCGCCAAACCAGTTACAGGATGAACCCAATCGGCGGCGATTTCGGCAAGCGGTAACAACACGAAAGCGCGATCGCCCATTCTCGGATGCGGTAATACTAATTCTGGAGTATTGATGAGACGATCTCCATAAAGCAACAAATCAAGATCGAGAGTTCTGGCTCCCCAGCGTTCGCGGCGCTCGCGACCAAACATTTGTTCAGTATTGAAGAGTGCTTGCAAAAGTTGCAACGGATTAAAGCTTGTCTTTAAAACTGCACAGCCATTTATGTAATCAGGCTGCGGTGCTGAATTTGGTAAAGTAATTGCCTTAGTTTGATACCACCTAGAAACCTTAACCACCTTAATTTCTGGAAGCGTAGCGAGTTGGGCGATCGCCGCCTTAACAATTTTGTGGG
>JAYTWB010000115.1:0-5000 GCA_043743655.1 Cyanobacteriota bacterium
GACTCCTGCGGAGGAGAAGGTTTCGCAAATTTTACGGAAGGAGTTTGATGAGGAGCCTAGCCGTGACTTTCAGACAAATTTAGAGATTTTGAGAGAGAAGTTATCGGATAAATCGCGTCCTATTGGGGTGCTGATCGATAATCTTGAACCTGCTCTGGATGCTAACTTTCGGTTTTTAGAGAAGTTGCGTGGCTATGAGGATTTGTTGCGGATATTGGGAGATCGCGATGTTTGTTCGTTTACATTAATCACAAGTCGGCGATCGCTGATTGTTCAACGGGTAAAGGTACATGAATATTCATTGCAAGGGTTAGACATTGCGGCATGGCGGGAGTATTTCTATGATTGCGAGAATGCGGCAACTTCGGAAGATTTAGAGCAGATGTGTGTTGCCTATAATGGGAATGCGAAGGCAATGGATATTTTGCATGGTGCAATTACCAATCGTTTTGATGGCAATATCACAGCCTATTGGAATCGATATAAGGATGCTTTGCTGGCAGATGCAGAACTAGAAACTTTGATTTCGGTGGAAATGGATTGGTTGAGAGATAATCAACCTGATGCTTATAAATTGCTTTGTCGGATGGGTTGCTATCGCTATCAAGATGTAAAAACTGTTCCTTTTGAAGGGTTAATTTGTTTGTTATGGGATGTGCCTGAATCTCGAAAAGCTTATATTGTAGATTATTTGAGTAAGAGTTCTTTAATTGAAATTAAGGATGAATACTATTTACACCCTGCTGTTCGAGAAGCTACAAAGTCAAGATTAATAGAAGCTAAAGATCACAAAACAAGCAATAAAGAAATTGCCCATTTTCTTGAAAATAAGCTCTTACACTCAAAAATAAAAGATGTACAGGATGCCTTAATTGGATTTGAGGTGATTTTCCACTATTTAGAAGCAGGGGATTGTGAAAGAGCAGCTTCAATATTATTACTTAAGACAGAAAATGATGAATATGATTCAGAATTTTTTGGATATGCTTGCTGGAGTTTAGGCTTCTCTAAGCAGGTTATTTCAACTATATCTAAAATCTTAAAGAAAGTAGACGATAAGATTAATAACCCTTATATCCTTGCGCAATTATATAGAATAGTTGGATATTCACAAAATCAACTGGGTAATGTCCACGAAGCAATAAGTTCTCATAATTTATCTCAGCAGGTATCTAGTTTTTATTTTAAAACTATAGAATTTGATCCCAGAGATATTAATCACTTTAGAATGGGAAACATGATGTATGCTTGTTGTGTGAATGTAGGGCTTTGCTATCTTGAATTGTGGGATATCAATAGTGCAGACAAATTTTTTAAAGAGGGAAGTATACTAGCTAAAATTTACTTATCAAAAGATAATGCATTGACTACTATTAATAGCTGTCAGGCACTTGTAAAATCTATACTTAGTATTAGTGATCATACTTTATTTAATGATGCTTATAGTTTGGTCAACGATACATATCAAAAAATTCGTCTAAGAACTTTCCCTGTTCATATATGGTCAAAAATATACGTTCCATTCTTTTTAGCAAAAGCTTTTAATATTCTTGGTGATACAGATAGGTCTATGGAGATGTATCATGCTGCTCTTTCTATATCTCTGCAAAGAAACTATACACAAGCTAAAGCTAATATTTTGAGCGGAATAGGAGAAGTACACAGAAAATCACAAACTTTTGATCTGGCACTTTCTCATCATCATGAAGCGATAGAAATCCTAGATTTTCTTGAAGCAAAGTCTCATCTTGGGGAAGCATATTTTCAATTTGGATTAACCTATCAGGCAATGGGAGAACATGACCAAGCAGAAACCTACAAAGCCAAAGCCCTAAAACTTTTCGGGCAAATGGAAGCACCAAAACAAATTGAGAGAGTAAAACAAGCCTTTGAGCAAGGAGCAATGAAATGAGATTGATCTATAATTGATGTAGTTTTGCATAGGTAAATCATGGAAACCATCAGTATTCAAGTTGAACCCAAAATCGCTCAAGCATATCGAGCCTTTGCACCTCAACGGCAAAAACAAGTTCAAATGCTAATGTCTATCATTTTAAAACGATCTTTAGAACAAGATAGCCTAGAAAAAACTGTTGCCGATTTGCGAGACGAAGCAGAAGCTAATGGACTTACACCAGCGATATTAGAGGAACTCTTAGCGGATGAATAACCCGCGTTCTGTTCTTGACACTAGTATTCTGATCAGTAGCATCCTGACTAAAAACGCACCACCTCAGCAAACATTCGACTACTGCATTGCTCACGGAACCATTCTTTTATCAGATTTTACTCTAGAAGAAATCTCCACAGTGATTATGCGTAAAAAATTTGATCGCTATGCTTCCCTAGCTAAACGCATCAATTTTTTGCAAGTTCTCAATGACAGAGCAGAAATAATTGCAATTCTTGAATTAATTACTGCTTGCCGCGATCGCAAGGACGATAAATTCTTAGAGGTCGCAGTCAATGGCAAATCAGACTACTTAATTACAAGCGATCGAGACTTATTAGTTTTGAATCCATTTCGCAATATCCCAATTATTACCCCCATTGAGTTTATCTCTTTACTTCAAACTTTTTGAGCAAATGGAAGTGCCGAAACAAATTGATTGCGTTAGCAAAGCCTCTGAGCAAGGAACAAAGCAATGAATACAAGTTTAAACAAAATCCAGTTACCATTGCACGAATTAAAACTAGGCTTAAAAGAACTATATGGCGATCGCCTTGTTAAATTAATTCTATTTGGTTCCCATGCTAGAGGCGAAGCCAATCCCGACTCAGATATTGACTTACTAGCCGTACTCAAAAGTCCAGTATTTCAAGTGCAAGAAATATCTTATATGTCCAACCTGCGCGTCAAAATACTACTAGAACTTGATGAACTTGTCTCTATTATCCCCATTACCGAAGAAGACTTCCACAAAAGAAATGTTGGCTTTTTAAGAAATATTAGAAAAGAAGGAATCGAATTATGAACGAATACAAAAAGCTACTTTCTTTATCGCTAGAAGAACTAGAAATAGCAGCACTCTTGCTAGATCGAGGACATTATCGCACTTGCTTCTCGCGCTCCTATTATTCCATATACTATGCAACCCAAGCTTTATTGCTATCCCAAAACCTAGATGCTTCCACGCACAAAGGTACAATTCGCTTATTCGGTCAACATTTTGTGAAAACAGGACAGGTTTCTTCCGAATTGGCAAAAATATTAAGCGATGCTTACGAGCTAAGACAATTAAGTGACTACGATGCAGACTTTACAGCTATATTATATCTTTCAACAAATGTGACACATTCCCGAATAAGGTTCTGGTAAAATTGAGGTTAAAAATAATCATCAGTCTTTACCACCATGACCGCTAAATCGAAAGCACAACCTGCAAAAACTAATGATGTAGCAAATTGCGAGATTCATCTGGTGCATTTGGATAAAGTAGTTGCTTGTCAGTCGCATATCGCTACTCTTAATCAAGCACAGCAGATGGCAGATTTTTTTGCGGTGCTGTCTGACCCTCACCGATTGCGTCTTATATCTGCCCTTTCAGAGCAGGAATTATGCGTTTGCGATCTTGCCGTAGCGATGAAAATGAGTGATTCTGCGGTTTCACATCAACTACGGATTTTGCGATCGGCGAGATTGGTAACTTACCGCAAGGAAGGGCGTAATGTCTACTACAGCCTTGCTGACGAGCATATAGTCAATCTCTACCGAGAAGTTGCCGATCATTTGCAAGAAGTTTAGACAACCACAAAATTCACCAGCTTCCCTGGCACAGCAATTACTTTTTTGATCTCTTTGCCTTCGAGGTATTTCTGTGCCACCTCTGAGCTACGGGCATATTCTTCTAAGACAAGCTTGTCGTTACTAGCACTCGATGGAACTTGGAGACTACCGCGTACTTTGCCATTAATTTGGACTACGAGAGTAATCTCATCAACAATGAGCGCATCAGGATCGTAAGTGAGCCATGACTGAGAATGGATAGAATCAGTATGACCAATGAGTGACCAAAGCTCTTCAGTAATATGCGGCGCAAAGGGAGCCATCAAGCACAAAAGAGTTTCTACACCTTCCAAAAGAGTCGCCGAATTTTTATCTTCAGCATCTTGCAGTGCGTTACTGAGCTTCATCATTTCTGAGATCGCCGTATTCAGTTGATAGCCACCATTCAAGTCTTCAGATACTTCCTTAATCGCAATATGGATTGCTCTTCGTAAATTTTTATCGACTTTTTTAGAGATGCCATGCTGTTGAGTTTCTGCAAAGCTAGATACTAAGCGCCAAACACGATTTAGGAAACGTTGCTGACCTTCCACATCAGCATCTTCCCATTCCAAATCTTTTTCAGGTGGTGCTTTAAAGAGCGTGAACATCCGCAATGTATCGGCTCCATATTTGGCGATCGCTTCTGTTGGAGATACGCCATTACCCTTAGATTTCGACATCGTGGCATAGAGCGCTTGGAGAGGCTCGCCCGTGTTGGGGTCTTTGGGGTCTTGAGGATTTACCTGTGCTGATGGAATCCATTTGTCCTTACCACCTTTGTTCGGATTCATGTAGCTCAAGCCCTGCACCATGCCCTGAGTTAGCAACCTTGTAAATGGCTCATCAAAATTAAGCAAGCCGCGATCGCGTAAAACTTTAGTAAAAAAGCGCGAATAGAGCAGATGTAAAATCGCATGTTCTACACCGCCGACATATTGATCGACAGGACTCCAATGATTAACTGCATCGCGATCGCATATTTGATCAGCATTTTTCGCATCAGTAAACCGCAAGAAATACCAAGAAGAATCGATAAAAGTATCCATCGTGTCAGTCTCGCGCTTTGCCGCAGTGCCGCAGCTTGGACATGGCACATTTACCCAAGATTCAAGCTGAGCAAGCGGTGAAGCCCCGCGCCCAGTCAGTTCCACATCTTCGGGCAAAGCGATCGGTAAATCGGATAGCGGAACAGGCACAATCCCACAGCTAGGGCAATGCACAATCGGAATCG
>JAYTWB010000116.1:0-5112 GCA_043743655.1 Cyanobacteriota bacterium
AGAACCATCAATGATGCGCTGGAATAAATAGCCTGTACCTCGTGCGGTCAAGATTAACTCAGGATTGCTAGGGTCTTCCTCGAGCTTAGCTCTTAAGCGTGAAATATGAACATCGACAACGCGAGTATCCACATGGCGCTCAGGTGTGTAACCCCAAACTTCTTGCAAGATTTCGGCTCTGGAAAAAGCCTCCCCTGAGCGACCAACTAACAACTCCAACAAACTAAACTCCATCCCCGTCAAGCGAATACGCTCATCGGACTTATAGACTTGGCGCTTGTTGGTATCAATCTTGATCGTATTGATATGAATCACGCCAGAACTGGGAATGCCAGACGTGCCATTGCGATCAAAACGGCGCAGTACCGAACGAATCCGCGCTTCTAACTCTTTGGGTGAAAATGGCTTAACAACATAATCATCTGCGCCTAGCTCTAACCCCGTGATGCGATCGGCGACATCGCCCAAAGCCGTTAGCATGATGATCGGAATATCAGACTCTTTGCGTAGCTCTTGACATACCCCATAGCCATCGATCTTTGGCATCATTACATCAAGAACTACCAAGTCAGGGTTTTCTCTATGAAAAACCTCAATTGCTTCTTCGCCATCTGCGGCGGTGACAACTTCGTAGCCAATCATTGATAGTCGCGTCTCAAGGATACGACGAATACTTGCTTCGTCATCTACAACTAAAATCTTTTCCTTATGGTTTTCCAAGCCAGTTTACACTCCACTATGTTTCTAGCTACAGTTCAGTAAAAATTTATAATTTTACATATTTATTCAATTAAGTTTACAAGAAGTGGGTCGTTACAAACCAAAAATAAATCCAAAAATTAAAGTAAAAAAATAATAGTCAAAGAGGGCAGCACTAAACACCGCCCTCTCTCTAGTAGTTGGAAGAGAGCCATCACAAGCACTATGGGTTAGAATTGTGCAAAGTTTTATGAAAAACAAGGAGTTTTGATCATGACTGAACCCACACAATTACCACAAGCGACTGATCCGAAAATGGGATTTAATACTTATGCAGAGCGCTTAAATGGTCGGGCGGCGATGATTGGTTTTATCATTGCGATCGCGATCGAGTTTGTGACACACAAAGGTGTACTTGCTTGGTTAGGGCTGACTGATTTAGGTTAGATTTTTAGTGAGAGTGCGACTTGCCACACTCTCACTAAAAAATTGGGTTTTAATTGAGTTAAAAAACGTTATATGACATTTGGCAAAATCGAGAACTCCCTTTACTGGGCTACAGCAATTTTGGGGTTAGTTCTAGATCAAGCTTCCAAATACTTAGTTGTGCAATATCTTAAGGGACTACGCTCATTTCCCGTAATCGATGGGGTCTTTCATTTCACTTATGCCACTAATACGGGCGCGGCTTTTAGCTTGTTTAGTGGTCAGATCGATTGGCTCAAATGGGTGTCGATGATTGTGAGTTTAGGGCTGGTTGCGTTTGGTCTTTTTAGTAAAAACTTAAACCGCTGGGAACAGGTTGGCTATGGCTGCATTTTGGCAGGTGCAGCAGGTAACGGAATTGATCGCTTTGTCGCTGGCTATGTAGTTGATTTTATCGATATCAGAATTATTCGATTTGCGATTTTTAATATTGCTGATGTTTCAATAAATATCGGTCTAGCTTGTCTAGCGATCGCCATTTTGTTTGTAACCAGACCTTCGGGCAAAATTTAAGGAGCCTCACGATGACAAATTCCCCAAAAATTGTGGTTGTTAGCAATGGTAAAGGGGGTGTGGGTAAGACCACAACGACGATCGCCCTAGCAGGTATTTTGGCTCAAGACGCTAAGGTATTAGTTGTTGATGCTGATGTGCAAGGAAGCTTGTCTTGGTGGGTGGGACGGAGCGATCGCGGAATGGGTTTTGATATTGCCAAAGAAATTGATCCGACCCATTTAAAAAAATTACCGAAACTTAGCAGTTACGATTTAGTATTGGTAGACACGCCGCCAGCATTGCATTCTCACGCTCTTGCTACAGTTGTGGCGATCGCTGATTATCTGATTTTACCGACTCCACCAGCCCCGATGGACTTAACTGCGCTAGTTGAAACGGTAAAAAGTACTGTCCGACCTGCCCAAGTTCCTCATCGAGTCTTACTTACTCGTGTTGATCCGCGCTGCCTCAATGAAGCACTAGAAGCTCAAAACACTTTGCTAGAGTTGGGAGTGCCTGTTTTTCATGCTTTTGTCCGCGCCTATAAAGCTCATGAACGAGCGGCTCTAGAAGGGAAATTAGTCACAGAGTGGAAAGGTAAAAATGCTAGAGAAGCAGAAGCGGACTATCGGCGGGTTGTGGACGAATTACGGCGAGATATTCTCAGGTGATCATGGGTAATGACATGTCATGAAATAGCTGCCATGAAATATCTAATGAAATTAGCAAATAAAAATTATGACAACTAAAAAGAAAATCGGAATCTCAGATTTATTGCGCGATGAAGTTCAAAAATCATCAACTGATAATGAACCCACTGAAAAAACTATCGAAGTAAAGTCCGAAACTGTTGTTGATCAAGCCGTTGTTGATCAAGCCCCAGTCTCAACAACAGTTTCGGAACTAGCGCGATCGCCAAAACGTGAACTTGAGCTTTTGCAGGTAATCGCCGATTTGCAAAAGGATTTGAAATTTAGCCAAACCAATGTCGAGCTTTTGCAAAAGTCACTTGCCGCGATCGAAAGCCTGAAAGATGAATTAGATCAACAACTTGTGGAAGTTAAGCGCGATAACTTGCGCCTAGCCGAGGCAAATATAAAACTCTCTGACAAGCTCTCAGAGCAGATCGCCACCTCAGCATCGCCAGTTGAGTCGCCTCTCACATCTCAGTTAGTGCCACAAACCTCACCACAACCTTCACCACAAAATAGGGCAACTCCTCGCAAGCAACCTGTCGAGCAGCCATACTCCCAGCGCGATCGCACACCTTATACGCGCCCAACTGGCTCTAACGACCAACTGCAACGCATAAACAATAAAAATATTGGCTGGATGGATTGAGTTTAGATCGCGATCGCTTTTTTTCTGACTAAGCGATCGCTCCCACAAGAAACTCCAAAAAGAAATAAAATGTAAAGTTGCACCCAAATCTAATCCACATGGGTTAAACTAAGTCTCGTAAGGTAAAAGTATTCATCGGTTGTAGTAATTGTTTTCTGTACTGACAGTTTTTTTCTGTTTCATCGTGACAAGCTTCTCTCCGACATCTCTATCTCTACATACTCATTGAATTCTTGGAGAAAGCATAATGTCTATTTACGTTGGTAACTTGTCCTATGAAGTTACGCAAGACCATCTAAAGCCTGTTTTTGAAGACTACGGCAAGGTCACTCGTGTTCATTTCCCTACAGATCGTGAAACTGGTCGCGCTCGCGGCTTTGCTTTTGTCGAAATGAGCAAGGACGAAGAAGAAGATGCAGCCATCACAGCACTGGATGGTGCTGAATGGATGGGTCGTGTCCTCAAGGTTAACAAAGCTAAGCCTCGCGAGAATAATGACTCGTTCGGCGGCGGCGGTGGTAATCGTGGCGGCGGCGGCGGTGGTCGCGGCGGCTTCAAGTCTGGTGGCGGCGGCGGCGGTGGTGGTCGTTACTAAGTTCTAAGTTAAAACTTAGCTAGTAATCATCATTGCATTCGGCGCTAATCGCTAGATATATACAAAATAGAGGATAGCGCTAAGCGTTGTCCTCTATTTTGTTTGTTATGCTAGGCAAAAGTATGCGGTGGATTTTGCATGGATTTATTGCAGCCATTAGGAATTGTCGTTCAAGGTTCTTTAAGTGATGGTTTAGAAGTCAGACTAAATGGCGATATCTCAGTCGAAGATATGCGCGTTGGTAAATTTTTAGTCGTACATGGTCGGCATACACGCTTTTTTTGCATCCTTACTGATGTCACACTTGGCACGGCTAGCCCACGCATTCTTATAAATCCACCCGATCCTGAAAATACTTTCCTCACCGAAATTCTGGCTGGGACGGGGACTTTCGGCACAATCAATTTAACGCCGATGTTGATGTTTGTCCCTGCCAATCCTTTTGAGCTTTTAACTAAACGGGCGATAAATGAAAATAGCGACTTCCAGCTCTTGCCTGTAAAGACGATCCCCAGCCATTTTTCTCAAGTATTTGATGCGACTGAGCGCGATTTTCGGATTGTGTTTGGTTGGGAAGATGATCCTCATAAACGTAATTTTGCGATCGGGCAGCCGATTGATATGCCAGTCCCAATCTGCCTCGATCTCGATCGGTTTGTTGAGCGCAGTAATGGTGTATTTGGTAAGTCGGGTACAGGAAAATCTTTTTTAACGCGACTATTACTGTCGGGGATCATCCGCAAACAAGCAGCCGTAAATCTGATTTTTGATATGCACTCAGAATACGGCTGGGAAGCGGCGACTGAGGGCAAAAGATTTAGTACAGTTAAAGGCTTAAGGCAATTATTTCCTGCACAGGTGCAGATTTATACGCTCGATCCTGACTCGACAAAGCGGCGCGGTGTGCGGGACGCTCAGGAACTTTATATTAGCTATGACCAAATCGATGTTGAAGATTTGATGCTGATCCGTGAGGAGTTAAACCTCTCAGAGGCTAGTTTAGAGAATGCAATTATCTTACGAAATGAGTTTGGGAAAGGTTGGATTTCGCGATTATTGACAATGACTAATTCCGAAATCCAAGAATTTTGTGAACAGAAGATGGGCAGTAAGTCCTCGATTATGGCGCTTCAGCGTAAGCTGACCCGCCTTGATGATCTCAAATATTTGCGTCCCACTTGTCCCGAAGATTATATTAAACGCATTCTTGATTTGATCGCGGCGGGTAAACATATCGTGATTGAGTTTGGTTCTCAATCTAATTTGCTCTCTTATATGTTGGCGACGAATATCATTACGCGGCGGATTCACCATGCTTATGTCCAGAAAGCAGAACGGTTTTTGCAGACCAAAAATATTAGCGATCGCCCACAGCAGTTAACGATCACCATCGAAGAAGCGCACCGATTTCTAGCTCCGAATACGGCTCGACAGACTATTTTTGGGACGATCGCTCGGGAAATGCGGAAGTATTTTGTGACTTTGCTAATTGTCGA
>JAYTWB010000117.1:0-10509 GCA_043743655.1 Cyanobacteriota bacterium
AGATAGTCTAAAGTGAAAGAGGTTTTCAGACCAGATAGTAAATCATATTTTGGTTGCCAGTCTAAATCTTGAGTTGCTTTGTCAACTGAGGCAAAGAAATGTTGCAAACGGAATGGGAATGCTTTCTTTTTGCCAAAGTCAAAATCTTTGGGATTGTAGTAGACAAAATCTATCTGATTCGGGTCTTTTCCTGCGGCGATCGCACATTGCTTAGCAAGTCCGATAAAGGTGACATAACGAGTATCCGAAATATTATAAATTTCACCGATCGCTTTCTTGTTGCCCAAGACGGCAGTCATTGCTGAAGCCAAATCTTCGACATGACCGAGTTGGGTAATAAATTTACCATTGGCAGGAATTGGTATCGGGCGATCGCGCACAATTCGATCAAAAAACCAAGCTTCTACATCGTTATAATTTTGTGGTCCATAAATATAGGTAGGACGAATGGAAGTGTAAGGAAATCCATTCTCAGCGCGGACTTTTTGTAAGTATGCCTCGGTTTCCAATTTACCTTTGTGACGGCTCTTAGGATCAGTTGCATCGGTTTCGTGATACGGCAAAATATCACTATCAAGATATACACCTGCGGAACTCATATATACAAAATGCTGAAGGCGATCGCCAAAAATTTCGACTAAGGGCTGAGTGTCGCTAAGTTCACGACCGTTGTTATCAAAAACTGCATCAAAAGACTCGCCGCTTAGCTGGTTTTGCAATTGCTGGGGATCAGTGCGATCGCCCATAATTGTCCTTAGCCCTGCAACAGGTGAGGGCTTTTTACCACGATTAAATAAAGTTACTTCATGCCCTTGTGACACCAGCAACTTGACCAGCGACACACCAATAAATCTTGTGCCGCCCATTACTAAAATTTTCATTTTTTAATTGATTTTGATGATTTATTAATTTCAGAATATAGCGTTTTGCACCATAGATAGTTAATAGAGTTATACTAAAAACGGCGTTTCGGCGTAACAAATTAGGATAAAAACTATAGTTACTCAAGTTACTCAATATCAAGTTCGTCTACTTCCACTTGATGACATTCAGTTTCAGAAAACTGGCTGTAGAATTTGGCAATTTAATCAAGTTTAGATAAGTACTAGGAATTATGCGGCGATTGATCGGAATTTTTGTTGTTGCGATGTTGAGCTTGATCTTTGCCTTAGCTACAGGCGCACAGGGTTTTTCACCACCTACGCAATTGCATCTCACCTATCCGCCGTTACAACATACCACCACTAGCGATCGCCTGTTTTTTATTGGTACTGCTCCTGCATACGGCAATGTCAGCATTAATGGTAAGCCGATATCCCGCAGCGATGCTGGACATTTTGCACCCAGCTTGCCGATCGCATTAGGCGAAAATAATTTTAATATTAAATACATTAATCTGGCGGGCGATCGCAATAGTGAGCGTCAAATTAATGTCAAAGTCTTACGCGAATCACGAATCACATTACCGCCGCGAGATATTGGTTTTATCAAAGATTCTTTGCTGCCGACTGTGGATATAGCCCGACAGCCCAATGAAAGAATTTGCTTTGATGCGATCGCAACTCCCAATGCCACAGTTTTAGTAAGGCTCGGCGATCGGGAGATTCCGCTTTTGCCACGCCGCCGCAATGTTCAATTACCACCAAATTCTTCCGTACTGACTGGCAACAACGAAGCAACTGTAGAATCGCCTTCGGGTTATTTTCGCGGTTGTACAACTTTTGAATCTGCAAGCGCATTAGGTCAGCCAGAATATGAGATGCGTTTCGGCGATCGCATAGTTAAGCAAAGAGCGATCGGTAAAGTGGAAATTCTCTCTCTTAAAAACATCCAAGTTGCAGAAATAACGGCTATATCCGCAGATGCTCGGACTGGTGCAAGTTCTGATTTCTCACGACTTACACCCTTACCTAAAGGCACTAAAGGATTAATTACAGCTAAACAAGGCGCTTGGTTTCGATTAGATTACGGCGGTTGGGTAAGAGAGAGCATGACCAAGATCGAAGATGCTGAAATACCGCCGCACTCAATTATCCGAAGTATCAACACTAAGCGAGTTGTCAATAAAGTTGATAAAAACAACATTTGGACAGAGGTGACAGTTCCGCTCGAAGTTGCAGTACCGATTTCGATTATTCAAGGCGATCGCACATTTGCCTTGACCCTCTACAATGTGACCGCTCAAACCAATACCATTTCTATCGATCCTGAGTCGATCATCAACAAGTTAGATTGGGTGCAGACTGAACCTGACAAAGTAACTTATACAATTAGCCTCAAGCCTAAGCAACAATGGGGATACAAAGTTCGCTATCAAGGCACAAACTTAATTTTATCATTCAAGCATCCACCGATACTCTCTTCAGACAAGGAATTGCTACCTCTCAATGGTCTCAAGATTTTATTAGATGCAGGACATGGCGGCAAAGAGGATTTAGGAGCGCGATCGCCAACTGGTTATCCTGAAAAAGACGTAACTCTGATTACTTCCAAACTATTACAAAATGAATTGCAAAATCGCGGCGCTACAGTGATCATGACCCGCACCGATGATATTGATGTTGATCTACCCCCAAGAGTCGCTAAAATCGATCAAGAAGAGCCAGTACTATCCATCAGCTTGCATTATAACTCCTTACCTGATAATGGTGATGCAATCAACACTTCGGGAATGGGGTCTTTTTGGTACAATCCTCAAGCTCAGGACTTTGCAAAGTTTATCAATGCTTATATCACTAAATATCTTAATCGCCGAGACTACGGAGTCTTTTGGAATAATCTCGCGCTGGCTCGATCCACAACCGCGCCATCAGTACTTCTAGAACTAGGTTTTATGATTAATCCTATCGAATTTGAATGGATTATCGATCCGCAACAGCAAAAAATACTTGCCAAGACGCTCGCCGATGGTATTACTGAATGGATTCTCAATGCTGCTAAATGACTTTCATCCTGATTTCCATTTCGGCGAATTGCTCAATGCTTACACTCCATTAATGATCTGGACAGGTGTGGGCTTATTAGCTTCCAGATTTGCTCCCAAAAATGCTTCCAAAGTGCTGGGTGTCGCCCTCTATTGGGTGGGAGTGCCATTGCAGCTATTTGTGCTGGCTCGACATACTGAGTTTTCAGATACGCCGTACATTCCCTATGTGGCGATCGCCGCCCTCGTTTTGAGTTGGCTACTTGCTCTGATCGGTTGGCAGTTTGCGCGCACAGAAAACAGCGATCGCTCTAGTATGGGCAGCTTTATTCTCGCGACAATGTTAGGAAATACTGGGTTTGTCGGCTTGACGCTGACTAATTCTTTAACCAGTTCTGCTTATACAGATTGGGCGGTGTTATATAGCATCGCCAGTAACGTCGCGGGAAATTATGGCATCGCCGTTTTCATCGCTAGCTATTTCGGCAAGAGTGATGTAAAACCGCCTTGGTGGAAGCTAATCCTCGATGTCGCGACCGTGCCAAGTCTCTGGGCTTTTGCGATCGGTTGGTACACCCGCCCCATCGGTTTACCCGATGCGATCGAGTCAGGGCTAGACATTGGCGTATGGATAACGATTGCCTTTGCTTTATCCTTAGTTGGGTTGCGACTGGGTAAAATCGAGAAATGGAACAACCTCAAATCCGCAGCGATCGCCGCTTTTTTGCGAGTAGCGATCGTGCCTTTAGCGATCGGGATTGGTGCAACTGCCTTTGGACTCAAAAGCGATCCACGATTGATTCTTACCTTAATGTCAGGCACGCCAACAGGGCTATCAGTACTAATCCTCGCAGAAGTCTATAACCTCGATCGCGATTTACTGATCAGTACGATCGCCTTCTCTTTTATCGGACTAATCTTTATGCTCCCGATCTGGATAGTATGTTTTAGTTAACCATAGCTGTCGCCATTTTTGTTGGAATAAAAATGGCGACATCAATCTAAACTTTAATCTATGTTGTGGAAAAGATGTTTTTTCTGCGTTGTTGAATCTCTAAATACACCAGCAATGCATTCACATCCGCAGGATTTACGCCGCCAATGCGACTAGCTTGTCCAATCGTCATCGGACGAATCTTGCTCAACTTCTCTCTTGATTCTTTAGATAGAGTCTCGATCGCATTGTAATTGATATCAGTCGGTAACTTGCGATCGCTATGTTTGGCAACCTCCTCAATTTGATGTTCTTGGCGTTGGATATAGCCGACATACTTGACTTCAATTTCCGCAGCAAGGCGCTCAAATCGATTCAAAGTAGGATCGGCTAAGCCATAGTGAATTAACTCTGCATAATTAAACTTAGGACGGCGCAATAAATCGGAGAGCGTAATTGCACCACGAATGGCTTCACCTGTTTCGGCGGTGATCCGTTGACCGAGTTCTTCTTTTTCCTTCACCCGAGTTCCATTTAGGCGTTTTACTTCAGCATGAACGCGTTCTTGCTTATCACAAAAAAGTTGCCAACGGCGATCATCAACAAGACCGATTTCGCGTCCAATCGGCGTGAGTCGGCGATCGGCATTATCTGATCGCAAAATCAATCGATATTCAGAACGGCTCGTCAGCATTCGATAAGGTTCGTGCAATTCCTTAGTGCAGAGATCATCAATTAGCGTACCGATATAGCTGCTAGAGCGTGGCAAGACTACCATCTCTCTGCCTTTAGCAAATAGCGCCGCATTCATCCCTGCAACTAGACCTTGTGCTGCCGCTTCTTCGTAGCCCGTAGTTCCATTAATCTGACCCGCACAAAATAACCCCTCGATTAATTTTGTCATCAAAGTCGGATAGCATTGAGTCGCAGGAATATAATCATATTCCACGGCATAAGCAGCACGGAGCATATGACAATTTTCTAACCCTGGCAAAGTTCTCAACATCTGTAATTGGATATTTTCAGGCATTCCTGTTGAGAATCCTTGAATATAGAGTTCAGGAATATTCCGACCTTCAGGTTCGATAAAAATTTGATGACTCTCTTTGTCGGCAAAACGCACAATTTTATCTTCGATGCTCGGACAATAGCGCGGTCCTTTGGCATCGATGAAACCACCATAAACGGGCGTAAGATGGAGGTTTTCGCGAATGATTCGATGCGTTTCGGCAGTAGTGCGCGTTAAGTAGCAATTCATTTGCTCTCGCTCCACCCATGCGCTGGGATCAAAGCTGAACCAGTTCTGTTCAGTATCTGATGGTTGGACTTCCATTTGACTATAGTCCACGCTGCGGCGATCGACTCGTGCTGGAGTTCCCGTTTTCAGGCGATCGGTGACAAATCCTAAAGCATTGAGAGTTTCCGTAAGTCCTGCTACCGCAAATTCTCCAGCCCGACCTGCGGACATCGAGCGATTGCCCACCCAGATTTTACCATTCAGGAATGTTCCTGTAGTCAAAATTACTGCCTTGCAAGCATAGCCCACGCCAAATTGCGTCTCGACTCCAATAATTCCTTGATTAGCATCTAGCAAGGTATTAATCACCGTTCCCTCACGCACAGAGAGATTTGGCTCATTCTCAACTACCATTTTCATTTCTGCTGCATATTCGCGCTTGTCAGTTTGAGCGCGCAACGCCCAAACGGCAGGACCGCGTGAAGCATTGAGAATCCGCTTTTGGAGATAAGTGCGATCGGTGATCTTGCCAATTTCACCGCCGAGGGCATCGACTTCATGGACAAGTTGCGATTTGGCTGGCCCCCCAACAGCAGGGTTACAAGGTTGCCAAGCAATGCGATCAAGGTTAAGAGTGAGGAGTAAGGTTTTGCAGCCCATGCGTGCCGAGGCGATCGCGGCTTCACAGCCCGCATGCCCTGCGCCAACGACAATTACCTCAAACTCATCAAGGAACTGCACTTGATTGGCTAAATTTATCGGATTATTCTTGATTAACTCACTCATGGCTTAACAAACTTGACCAACAAAACTTTATCGAACCGTACATAAAAATGTCATGTTCCGATTGTTATTGTAGCAAAATCAAGACTTAATACCTTTACTCAATTTCTTGGCTTAATTTCTTGCGGTATGAGATCGCCGCATCACCTATCAATAACCTAATCATTTGTAAGTACCAGTCCTCGATAAATTTGGGCGATCGCAAAAGTGAGATTGATGCTCTTTAGCTCGATCATGTCGCCTTCTTTATAATTGATAATTATCCATTCGCCATTCTCTTTTTTGTGATAGAGGTCTATCTCAATGCTAGTAGAACTCACTAATAAGTAGTCCTGTAATACAGGATTATTGGCATATAGTCGAAATTTACCACCGCGATCATAAGCTTCGGTACTGGGGGATAAGACTTCAACGATTAGAGATGGATAGGTAATGTATTGAGTGGTGCTTTTATCGCGATCGTCGCAGGTGACGCTGACATCGGGGTAAGTATAATTTTCAGTTTTGACAATTTTTACCCTCAAATCTGAGTTACCTACTTCGCAACCACTGCCATCTAGGTGATTGGAAAACAAAGTGGTAAACCTAACCGCAATTAGGCTATGGTTTCTACTGCCACCACTCATGGCATAGACTTGACCTTCGAGATACTCGTGCTTGTGTAATTGCTTTTCTTCCCAAGCAAAGTATTCTTTGGGAGTGAGTTGAGGCAAATTTTCTCTAGCTGCAATCATGTTTTTTGGGAATAGCTGAGTCTTTATATTTTAACAAAGGCGATCGCTAAGATTATATTCTTTAGTATCATAAACCGCTGCAAACATTGGCTAAAATGTTGTAGTGATACAATTGATTAGCGATCGCTCCAATTACTCAGCGCAAACGATTATTTTCTACAGAAATCTAAAACGATGACTATTCAACAAATTGAGTCGGCTATATTAGAACTTCCTCCTAGCGAATTTCGCAAAGTTATTGATTGGCTATTGGATTTAGATTATCAACGTTGGGATGAGGAGTTAGAGCGTGATATTGAGTCGGGGAAGTTAGATTTTCTAGCACAGGAAGCGATTGAGGATTTTGAAAATGGATTTTGCAAGCAAATCTAATGCACTTCACAACCAGACGATTTTGGGGATATTACAAAGCTTTACCTGAAACTATTCAGGCGAATGCCGATCAAAGCCACGAGTTGCTGAAAACCAATCCATCGCATCCATCTTTGCACTTAAGAAGAGTTGGGAAGTATTGGTCAGTAAGAATCAGTAAGGAATATCGGGCTGTGGGAATTGAGGTTGAGAAGGGTATTTCTTGGTTTTGGATTGGTACGCACGCTGAGTATGAACGTCTCATTGGGAAGTAATAATATTGGGGCGATCGCCTCTAATCCTAAAACGTCACAAATCGCTGCAAATATTAGCTAAAAACCTCTGTCCACATTGATCTAGATCATTATCTAAAGCAAAAGTTAAACTACGAGTATGGATTGCATCAGGTTTATGATCAAGCGATTTTGCTAAATCCTGCGGATAGATTAGAATTGCTTCGGGACATTGCATTGCGATCGCGTAGCTCCGCACTTGGTGTAAGTCTTGACTGCTAACGTTTTCCTTGATTTTATATTTGGTGTCAAGAATAAATTTACATTCTTCTGAATGGATATCTTTGATTACAAGGTCAATGGCACAGCTTAAACCAATTTGAATGGAATATTGCTTGTATAGTCGCAAATGTGATGGTAAATGACTTTTGAGCCATGCTGCGACAAAATTTTCATAGAGAGATGCCATATCAATCAAAAAGCTAAAAGAAGATTGCTGTCCTTGTTTATGGTTTGGGGCTATCCGATCAAGAAAGAATTGACAAAGCAAATGTAGATAGTGATAGTCTTGATTGAGTCGAGAATAATGTCGGTCACGACAATTAGCAGCAGTAAAAGGATATAGATTTACATAACCCTGTAATGCGCGAAATGCTTTATGTACTTTAGTTTGAGTGTTTTCTGTGCAGAGTTGCGATCGCAAAATTCGATGTAACGTATAGAAAATAATTTGATTATCTTCGTTGTCATGGGTATTTTCTTGATATTGACAAGGCATCTTGATTTGCCAAGGCTTTTGAATGGCTTTAGGAATATCAATACGTCCGCGTACATATTCCAAAGTTTCATTTTGAGAAATATAACTACGATAAAGTCCGCGCCGACATTTTTCGATAACTTGACTAGCAAGTAATGCGGCTAGACTATTGAGAAAGTCTTGAAGCGTATCATATTTAGCCAGCTCAGGAAATTTAAAACCCTTAAATTCGGGTGTGTATTCCAACATTGCCAAGACGTTTTTAATCGGCGTTTTCGGCTCAATAAAAATCCCAAGGTCTTGAGAGGCTTGAATATAACCAACATAGCCCTGTGCGGTAATGCGCCAGTGATCGCCTCTTCTATCAGCTATTAAATCAATCTCAATTTGCTTGCTATATTCACGGCATAGTTTCTCCTTCAAATCATAACTAATTAATTCTCTGGAAATTTCCTGTGATTGATACTCTTGAAGCGTGATGATTAGCATTTATTAAGCCTACTGAGTTTGATTAATAAATCCGTTTCTTTACATTGAGCCAGCGAAATGATTCAATAATTTCTTTGCTTTGCTTGTCAAAGAAATATTCCTCTAAATATGGCTCTACTTCCATTCGCCAGATATCCTCTATTTCCTCTGGCAGATTATCAGTCATAAAGAAAGAAGTTCCCAGTTCATAGCTACTGCTGCCCATCACCTCACAAATTTTTTGGTTTAAATCTTCTAAAACTATGATCAAATTTTCTATGGAAAAACCTGAATTTTGAAACTTATTCCTTAAACTTGGATAGTTAGGTGTGATTTTGATAAAGGCAAAACGGCGGCGTAGAGCATGATCGATTAAGGCAATCGAGCGATCGGCTGTGTTCATTGTGCCAATAATCAGCACGTTGTCAGGTATTGTAAAGGTCTTGCCTGAAGATAGAGTGATTTCTGCGTTGCGGTATTCTAACAAATACATGAGTTCCCCAAATACCTGTGAAATATTAGCGCGATTAATTTCATCAATGATAAAAACACAGGGAATATCTTGGTATTCCGTTTTGGCTTTTTCACACAATTGAATGAATCGACCTTCGGCATAGTTATAGGTCAAACTGCCATCTTTGATTTCTGGCTTCAGTCCTCGCATGAAGTCTTCGTAAGTATAAGATGGATGAAACTGCACTAAATCCACGTAACCATCCTGAGCCGAGGTTAAGTATTTAGCGAATTTCTGAGCAATAAATGTTTTACCCGTGCCAGGAGAACCAGCAAGAATAATTTGCTTTTTTCTATTAATTGTCTTTTCGTATCTATCTAACTCCTCTGGAGTAATTGAGGTATCTTGTAAAAATTGAGTGCTTATGTAAATTTCTGGATTTGGAGGTGTTTTGTTTTGTTCTTCAAAGAAATCTTTAAAACTTGAAAAGTCTCGATAATCATCAGGATTAGGCAAATCTGAGGTTAAAGACAATTTAGAATACTTAACTTGTTTAATTAGACCAGATGTTTTTAAATCGTTTTTAACCCAATTAAACTGTGTCTTAATCTGCTGTTCTTGTTCTTTCTGTTGTGAGCTAAGAATTAGTTTGACCTGATCAAGAATTTCCTCATTTGTTCCCGAACCTCCCAGCCTTATTAAAGCCCTAATAACTATAAGAGAAACTTCACCATCTTTAAGCATATTTGGCGGCTGAGCCATAAGGTTTAAATATCTTGAGTATTAAAGGGACTGTCATTGGTAATAAAGCTAAATTACCTCATAGACGCTCAATATGCAATAAAACGCTAAGTTAGCTTTACTAAGTCTAGATTTAGTATGGATTGGGAAGTAGGCGATCACCCTTAATTTACTGAAAATACAGCGACTACATCAAACTTGTCTCAAAGTGCGATCGCTGAAAACTTAATCTCAACTTTTTGATTGAGAGCGCCAGCAATTTTTTGTAACATTGACAGCGATCGCCGATCATAATCAGCATCCTCAAGCAATTCGCGATCGCTTTAGGTTTGATGAGAGGCGATCGCATTGTTGGTTAAGGCGATTGGCGGTATAAAATATAACCACGATAAGAGGATGATCATCATGGCGATCGCAACACCAAACACAGATAACCGTATCCGCTACGTCACCAATACCGAAGGTAAAACAATTGACGTAATTATCCCCGTTGAACTGTGGCAACAAATTATTAACTCCATCAACATTGATAGCAACCTATCTCAACAGGAAGATAATTTAGAATCCTTCGCCTTGCAAAATTTAGAACAATGTTATGGAGAAGACGAACCTGAATACTCATTAAAGCTAATTAAGGAACACAATAGCAACTATGCAAGAAAGTAAAATTATTCTTACCCCTATTCCACAATCCAATGGAGCCATCAAAAATCGTCCTGCACTAGTCCTCAGGAAAATGCCAAAATATCAAGACCTTTTAGTTTGTGGAGTAAGCACCCAACTAAAGCAATATATCCCTAGTTTTGATGAAATCATTTCTTCTAATGATGCTGACTTTGAATTAAGTGGGTTAACTAGTACTTCAGTTATCCGATTAAGCTTTCTAACCGTCAT
>JAYTWB010000118.1:0-8471 GCA_043743655.1 Cyanobacteriota bacterium
CACTTCAAAAATGTTAGTCTGCGCGATCGCGTTTGGTACAAATAAGACCACACAAGCCAGTACAAACGCAATTAGCCACCTCTGCATTTTTTTAAACCAATCAATAAGCCAAATCGCGATAAATAATGCATAGGCGATTAACATTTGCCAGATGGCGATCGCACCTGCGCTAGTGTTAGCACTAGGCAAAGTATTCATCCATTTTGCGATATCAATTGTCCAGTGCAGCAAAGGATAGAGTAGCCATGCGATCGCCGCACCAATCGGGACAAAGATCAGACCTAATAAACCACTCAAAATTCCACCATAAGTTGAGATCGCGACTAATGGTGTGGTGAATACATTTGCGAATAAGCTATAGGGAGCGATTTTGCCAAATACTAATAATTGCAATGGCAATGTCCAGATATAAGCAGCAATCGGAATAGAGATTAAATCGGCGATTGTGGGTGGTAGCCATTCCAAACGCTGAGAAATTGCGCTGGAAGTAGTAATTAAACCAAATGTGGCGAGAAAACTAAACTGAAAACCTAAATCCCAAACCCAGAGAGGTTGATAAAGTAACAACAATACGGCTGTCACCATCAAACCGATAACTGGACGGCTGCGGCGCTGCACAACCAATCCAATCAAACTCCCCATCCCCATGACAACTGCTCGTAAAATCGATGGACTGCCACCCGTCAGAAATAAATATCCGCCTAAACAAATGCTACCGACTATAAATTGCTGCTTTAGTGAACCACTGCGAGTTAAAGCGATCGCTGCCCCCAGCACCAAAGTCACCTGAAAACCCGAAGCGGCTAATACTGCCGCCAATCCAGCCTGAATAAAATCATCCTTAAGATCGCTTGGTAAGTCCACAGCTCGACTGCCCAATACCAACGAGCTAAGCAGTGAACCCTCTGGCACACCTGCGCCCATCACATGGGCGCGCACGATCCGACTCACAAACCACCACTCTCCAAAACTAGGCGACTCACCTTGTGTAATTAGCGATCGCCCACTGATTCCTGCAAAAACACCCTGACGTGCTAGATAAGATTTGAAATCAAACGCCCCAAAATTATCGGCGCGGCTTGGCAGGTAAAGCCGACCTGACAGCTCGATTGATTGTCCTGAGCGTAAACCTGTCACCTCAATCAATGGCACTGTCACATATAATTTTCCTGAAGCCGCCACAAACTTAGGCAAAGCATCAGCTACCGCATTATTTTCAACTGTATTCGCCGAGTTAGGATTCGCCAAATTAGGATTAGGCTTTATATCTTTGATATTTAATTTGCCAGACGGATTAACCTCGCGTACCTCTAACAAAAACTTGGCGCGATCGCTCCGAGTCAAACTGGGCGCTTCAATCACTTGACCACGCACGATCACATCTGATAGCGGCGCATACTTAGAGATATCGTCAGGTTGAGGCTGTGGTGTCCGAAATTTTATATAAAAGCAAGCGAACATCGCGATCGCGATCGCGACTAAGTAAACCCAACGTTTTGGTCCCAAGCGCCAGATTGTAGGAACCAGCAGAGACAAGCCAAAACCGACCCCGAAAATTGTATAAAAGCTAGTCCAATCTGATAGGAAGCTGGCATATGCACCTGCAATAAATGACAGAGCCACAACTAAGACAACTTGCGATTTCATCGGTTAACTCAAATCGTCATTGAAAATCGGGCGGTCACTAAATTCTGAGGGAGGGCGATCGTTGCTCCAAGCCCACCATACTGATTGACACTCACAGCGATAAAACTCTTGCCACTTGCGCTGATGGTTTTCAGTATAAACAGGTGATCGGCGATTAACCCACACAGCTTCAGCTTTACTTGGCAGTTGCCCACAACGATGACAACAGAAGCCATTAGCATGGGTAGCTTTTTCGACCCACTCTGGCGGAATTGGATTGAAAGCTTCCATAAAAATCTATAAAGAACGAAAAATTAATCTGGGCTGTCTTATCAACAGCATAATAACAGACCGCAATCGACAAATTGTTCCTCCAGTTTTGGGTTTTAGACAAATGCTCAGGTTAAGATGTAAAGGTTTGTTACAAGCTTTTAAAAGTCCTCCCATCTTCAGTGAACCGTGCCAGCTTTACCCTCTGAAACTAATTATCGCTGGAGTCGTGACAACTACTCTGAACTCGCCCGCACTATAGATATTTGGCGTACTGTCCTCACCTTCTCTTGGATGGTTTGGAGCGATGGCAAAAAATGGAGCTATGTCGGTGGCAAAACTGAAGCCAAAGTCAAAAAGCGCACTCGTAAACGGGCGGTTTGGCTGCGTGAGTCAATGTTGCAACTAGGACCAACTTTTATCAAGATTGGGCAGCTGCTCTCTACTCGCGCAGATATTTTGCCAACCGAGTCAGTCGAGGAGCTATCAAAGTTACAAGATGAAGTTCCTGCATTTACAGCCATAAAAGCGATCGCCATCATCGAAGCCGAGCTAGGTAAGCCGATTGCCGAAATGTTTGGTTATTTCGATCCGATCCCCCTTGCTGCGGCAAGTTTAGGACAGGTGCATAAAGCGCTATTGCATACAGGCGAAGAAATAGTCGTCAAGGTACAACGTCCAGGGTTACTAAAATTATTTGCCATCGACTTGGGCATTCTCAAACGGATCGCCGAATATTTTCAAAATCATCCCAAGCATGGACGCGGGCGCGACTGGGTTGGCATTTATGACGAATGTTGCAAAATTCTTTATCAAGAAGCTGATTATTTAAACGAAGGACGTAACGCTGACACATTTCGCCGCAATTTTAAAAGCGATCGCCGCATTATGGTTCCGCGTGTATATTGGCGCTATGCCTCACGGCGAGTGCTGACTCTAGAATATATGCCGGGTATTAAAGTCAGTAACTATGAAGCCCTTGAAGCCGCAGGGCTTGATCGCAAAGCGATCGCTAGAATCGGCGCAGAGGCATATCTGGAACAATTGCTCAATCACGGCTTTTTTCATGCTGATCCTCACCCTGGCAACTTAGCGGTGACTGGTAATGGCGAATTAATTTTCTATGATTTTGGGATGATGGGGCAGATTCAGTCTTTCACTCGCGAGAAATTATTACGCACTTTTTTCGGGATCGCTAAGAAGGATGCCGATGCCGTAGTCAACTCGTTAATCGAGCTAGGTGCATTAGAGGTCAGTGGTGATATCGGTCCAATCAGGCGATCGGTGCAGTATATGCTCGATAACTTCATGGGACAGCCAATGGAGAAGCAGTCAGTGGCGGCGATTAGTGATGATTTGTACGATATTGCTTATGATCAACCATTTCGATTCCCTGCCACATTTACTTTTGTGATCAGAGCGCTCTCCACCCTTGAGGGTCTGGGCAAAGGACTTGATCCCAGCTTTAACTTTATGGAAGTCGCTAAACCTTACGCCACAAATCTTATGGAAAATGGTACTGCTAAAGAATCAGGAAATTTATCGACTGCGTTCCTCGGTGAACTCGGTCGGCAAGCAGCGCAGGTGAGTAATACGGCGATCGCTTTACCGCGCCGCCTCGATGAAACTCTATCCAAACTCGATCGCGGTGACATTCGTATCAGAGTTAAGTCTCAAGAAACTGATCGCCTATTACGGCGACTAAGTACGGTCGGGATCGGCGGGATTTATGCTTTATTCGGAGCGACTTGTTTACTATGCGCTACCGTCTTATTTGTAAATGGCTTGCCCATACCTGCGGCGATCGCGATCAGCGCCGCTGTTATTTTTATATTGATTTTATTGAGATTATTATCGCGAATAGATCGTCCTGAGCGTTAAAAAGTACAAGTAATCTCTATAGTTTTCGCCTATGCGAGCTAAACTAAAGATCGCCGTAGCAGTACTGGTAAATTCAATACGTTAAGCTGAACCATTTAACATGAAGCGTCTATTTGCAGGGGCAACCGATACAGGCTGTGTCAGATCAGCCAATCAAGATTCTTACTATATCGATCCTGAGGGACGATTTTTTGTTGTGGCTGATGGCATGGGTGGACATGCAGGTGGCGAGGTGGCGAGTCAGATTGCGGTCGAGGCAATTCGTGAATGTCTAGAGACCCTTTGGGATATTGAGACAGAACCTCAAAAACTGATGCAAGATGCGATCGACAAGGCAAATCAAGCAATCATTAATGATCAAGCTGCTAACCCTGTGCGATCAGATATGGGAACCACTGTAGTGATCCTGATATTTCGCGATCAGCAGCCTTGGTATTGTCATATTGGTGACTCACGACTATATCGGTTGCATGGCGCAAAGCTTGACCAAATTAGTGAAGACCATACATGGATCGCCAGAGCGATTCAGACTGGAGTAGTGAATCATGACGAGGCAAAAACTCATCCTTGGCGACATATGTTATTGCAATGCCTAGGACGTGAAGACCTGAAATCAATCACGGCGAGCGAAGTCGATTGGCAACAGGGCGATCGCTTCTTGATCTGTAGTGATGGTCTGACTGAGGAACTGAGTGATGATCGGATTGCCCATCAACTCAAAAGCATCCGTAACTGTCAGCAAGCCGCCCAATCTCTGATCGAGTCTGCAAAGCTACGCGGCGGTCGAGATAACATCACTGTAGTGATTGCCTCTAACGAGTTAAATCAAAACTAGCCACAAATAAGTGTCTCGCTTCGCCAGACACTTATTTTATATAAAAGTAATGAATATCCTTCGCAGAATTAGCTTTTTAATTTTGTTGACTCTGGCGCTAGTATCAGCGATCGCAATTTCAGATATGCAGTTTTTTGCGGACTCCAGATCAAAATCGAGCCTACTCGAAGAGGCTTGGGGACAAGCAGGCTCGATCGCTTATCAAGCCGCCGCCAAAACGATGCGATCTAAAAATGGTCAGGGAGTACCTCTCGATAATGTCCAAAAACGTTATCTACGCCGATATTTTATTGATTACATCAATCGTGTCACCGTCATTTATAACGCCCAAATGATGGATCGCTGGATATTTGGTAATGTGGCGGTTCATTTTGGCAAAGTTGACGTGATCGCGCAAACCTATTGCGATCGCATTTATCTTCGTGCCGCTTACGATTCTGAAGATATTAAGCAACTAACTGTTTTAGCTCATGAAATGGTGCATGTCCGTCAATGCTTTCAAAATGGCGGGTTAGATCAATTTGGCTATCAATATTTTATGGAATACAAACGCGCTAAGCAAAGTTACGATGGTAATCTGATGGAACGAGAAGCCTATGACTTGCAAGATAGATTTGCGATCGCAAACCAATAGCACGAAAATAAATAGCGAAAAATTAGCGAAAAAGTATTGCTTTTAAACTATTATCCCTAGTCTTAAGATCATTAACTAGCCTTAGGCTAAAATCATTAACGTCATCTTACGCCCGCGCCGCTTTGTATACTCGCCCCTTAGCCAATCTAATCGAACAATTGCAGCGACTCCCTGGGGTTGGCGCAAAAACGGCTCAGCGCCTATCACTCCACATTCTCAAGCGCTCTACCGAAGAAGTTGAAGCCCTCGCTCAAGCATTAACCCAAGCTAAACAACTTGTCGGTAGTTGCACCATCTGCGGACATTTGTCAGCAGAACCAATCTGTGAAATTTGCGCCCATCCTAGTCGTGATAATTCGATTATTTGCGTAGTCGCCGACTCGCGAGATTTGATTGCCCTAGAAAAAACACGCGAATATCGTGGTAAATATCATGTCCTCGGAGGACTAATTTCGCCGATGGATGGCATTAGCCCCGATCAATTAAATATCCAAACCCTAGTCCGCCGCGTTAGTGGAAACAAGGTCGCTGAGGTAATTATGGCGATCGCGCCCAGTGTTGAGGGCGAAACCACGACTTTATATGTGGGCGGTTTACTAAAGCCGTTTACAAAAGTTACGCGAATTGCCTTTGGTATTCCGATGGGTGGTGATCTAGAATATGCAGACGAAGTCACCCTCGCTAAGGCGATCGAAGGCAGACGAGAACTTGATTTTTAAAACAGATGGATACTTACCCTAGAAGGATATCTATGGCAGCTTTATCTAGGTTAATTGGTTCTGGATGCATAATATTTGGTTTGACATGTTTACCATCAATTAGCTCCAGCTCCAAAACCAAAGAGCCACAGGCTATCTTGGTTTTGGGTGGCTCTCCCAACCGCGAAAAATTTGCGGCTCAGTTTGCCTTGCAACATCCTCAACTACCAATTTTCGTTTCGTCAGGTAGTCCAGAGGAGTATGCTCAATATGTGTTTGATAATGCAGGAATTGCGCGCGATCGCCTTCATTTAGATTATCGAGCCGTAGATACTGTCTCCAATTTCACAATTATGGTAACGGAATTTCAGCAGCGCAAGATTACGGATGTGTATGTACTTACGTCAGATTTTCATATGCCCCGTGCTTTAGTGATCGGTAAAATTGTTTTAGGTAGTCGTGGCATTCAGATGCATCCTGTCACAATTCCTTCGGAAGTCAAATCAGAAAATCCCACTAAGTCTTTGCGTGATGGGCTGCGATCAGTTTTTTGGCTAGTTACTGGTTCTTGAAAAGTCAAAAAAAGAGTTAACCGCTTGACGCACCTAGCTCTTTTTTGGGTTTTGTAAAATTTTTTTTAAGTTTATTGCTTGAAAATCCACTTCAGTGTTATCTTAATAAAGCGCAAAAAACGCATATCGCCGGGATAGCTCAGTTGGTAGAGCAGTGGACTGAAAATCCACGTGTCACGAGTTCAAATCTCGTTCCTGGCATACCCAGAAAGAATATTTAAAAAGAAGAGGTTGCTTTGCAACCTCTTCTTTTTATTGCACAAGCGCTGTAAAATTCCAAAAGCTAAGTCATAACATAATTGATTGGAGATATAGCCTTGAAAGGAATTTTGATTAGCTTTGGCATTATGGCAGTTGCTGTCCTGATTATTGTAGTTGCTCAAATTACAGGTGGACAGTCAGCAATTGCTAGTAGTGGTGCGCCATCAACAGGCGTGACCAATCAAACAGAAGTAAAAATAGCAGAAACACCTTCAATTAATATGAGTGATTCCGAAATCAAAGAAACCGGCACTGGACTCAAATATAAAGTGATCACGGCTGGTACTGGTGCGATCCCTAAAAAGGGCGATACTGTAGTCGTGCATTATACGGGTACGCTCGAAGATGGCACTAAGTTTGATAGTTCTCGCGATCGCAATAGTCCTTTTTCATTCAAGCTTGGCATTGGTCAAGTGATCAAGGGTTGGGATGAAGGCTTATCAATTATGCGCGTTGGCGATCGCCGCACCTTGATTATTCCACCAGACCTCGGTTATGGCGCTCGTGGCGCGGGTGGAGTTATTCCTGCTAATGCAACATTGATTTTTGACGTAGAGCTACTGCGTATTTCTTAAAAATCAAGCTAAAAAAAGCACCGCCTTGAGGCGGTGCTTTTTTTGGCTTGATTTTTACTTGAGTTCGTTTTGTAAGTAATCGACCACTGACTCAATTTCCACCAAAGTTGCTAACTTAGTAGCGCGGTTGACAATTTCGACTTTGCCGTCAGCGATCGCCTTACCCGTTACCACACGATAGGGAATCCCGACAAGGTCGGCATCCTTAAACTTCACACCAGCCCGTTCATCACGATCATCGAGCAGAACTTCGATCTTGGCGGTGTTGAGTTGGGCATAGAGTTTTTCGCCGACTTCCATTTGCTTTGGATCACCAACGTTGGGAACGGTGACAATCACATGATAAGGGGCGATCGCTTTATTCCAAATGATGCCATCTTTGTCATGAGACTGTTCGACAGCGGCTTGAGCAAGGCGAGACACACCTAGACCATAGCAACCCATTACCAACGGCAGTTCTTCACCTTGCTCATTTGTGAAAGTTGCTTTCATCGCTTGAGAATACTTAGTTCCCAATTGGAAGATATGACCGACTTCGATGCCTCTAGCGGTTTGCAAGATTTGGGAAGGATCATGAACAGAGCGATCGCCAGATTTTGCTTTGTCGAGATTAACGATCGTGGGTAATGTGAAATCTATACCCCAATTTGCGCCGACAACGTGGTATTCAGCTTCATTTGCGCCAGTCACGAAATTTTGCAAATCGGCAACTGTGCGATCGGCGAGGCGGAGAAATTTTGGGGCGATCGCTTCAGATTTTGCAATGTAAGAATCTTCGAGGCTTGGGGAGATAAATCCTAATGGAAGTTCTGAGTTTGCCCATTTTTGTTGAGATTCAGGATCAGCAACTTGGAGATTGATAATCGCTTTACCGCCATAGTTAACAGCTAGTTTTGTCAGTTCATTTTGCAGCTTCACTTCATTAACATCGCGATCGCCACGAATGCTAATTAGCGCTAAAGCAGTTATGCCATTGTCATAAATAACTTGATAGAGAACCTGCTTCACAACTTGAGTGGGGTCACATTTCAGCAGTTTACAGACAGTAGCGATCGTTCCCTTTTTTGGTGTATGCACTTTCTCAAATTTATCAAAATGCGAGGGAATCGCCTCAGGTGG
>JAYTWB010000119.1:0-7494 GCA_043743655.1 Cyanobacteriota bacterium
CAAATACATTAGTAGCCAAAAAATTAGGTGTGGACGCTTTGCGTCCACACCTAATTTTTTTAGATAATCTGATTATTCTGCGTCTTTAGTCGCTTTGACCGCGTAGTAACCGAGTAATGTCGCAAAAGTAAATCCTGTAAAAAACAAAGTAAACAGAACACTGATACCACCAGTGATGCCAACTTGAGCGAGAATACCTTTGCCTGTTAAGACTTCATTTGCGAAGCCAGCAACCAAGCCAATCATCGCCATGCGACCATTCCAAGTTTCAGCAAAGTTACTAAAACCAAATATGCCAGCACCTGTAGGATTTACATTAAGCCCAGTTACTTTGGGAGATTTGTTATCGTTTGATTCAGGCTTTGTGGGGGTGGAAACCATGATGAATACTCTCCTACAGAAGTTTTAAATTAGTTAACCAAACTTTACATTCAATGTAAACAAATGTAAATCTGCCATCAGAAATATGCCCTACTGCCTAAATCCGATTTGTCAAAAGCCGAATAATCCTGATGGAAGAGAGTTCTGTGCGAATTGCGGCAGCAGATTAAATAAAGTTTGGCGGGGCAATCTGCAAACTTCTATCTCTGAATATGCTTGTCTCGATCTGGGACAACTACTTACACAACTGACAGAATCACTAAATTTAGAGCAGTGGCAAAATGGCGATCGCCTGACTAACGAAATCATTTTGGAGCTTACTAATAAATCTCAAATCGCGAAACTAACTGCCGATGATCTTAATCAAATCCCTTGTGACATCTGGATCGCGCTCGATCAAGCATGGATGCAAGCTAGCAATTATCGTTTTGGTTGGAGTGCTCAGCAACAAATCTGGCAAAGTCTCGGTGGGCGATTGATCTATGAGCAGAGTACCTATTGGGAATTTGCAAATATCTATGAGAAGTTTAGCGATCGCGTTGGCTGGCGTAAACCACGTTGGTTAAATCTATCCATATCACCCAAAGTCTGGCGCAAATATGAAAACCTTACCTTTGCGATCGCCGCTCCAAAGGGACATTTACCAAGCTTACTTTTTTGGGAAGGATTTAATTTAGTTGATACAGTTTTCTATCGCTTAGAAGTATGTGCAGATCGGCGATCGCGCTAAAAGATATAGACTAATGAATACTTTTTAAGGCTGATTATAAAGCTACTGATTAATGAGAAATTCTCTAAAAAAACTTTTTGGCTATGCGATCGCAGCCTTTATGACCTGTGTGCTAGTAGTAGCTTGCGGACAAACAAGTCCTAATCCTAGTAGCAATAATTCTAGTGGCTCTAGCGCAATTTCTATCGGAATTGCGGTCGCTCAAACCAGTAACGTGGCTCTGCTTGGGCAAGAAGAAGTTACTGGTGCAAAAATTGCCGAGGCTTATTTCAACAAACAAGGTGGCATCAATGGCACACCAATTCGGCTAGTTTTTCAAGATACCGCAGGTGATGAACAGGGTGCGATTAATGCTTTTAACACATTGATTTCCCAAGATAAAGTTGTCGGTATCGTTGGTCCCACACTCTCACAACAAGCATTTAGCGCCGACCCAATCGCCGAACGCGCAGGTGTCCCCGTGATCGCCCCATCCAACACAGCCAAAGGCATTCCCCAGATTGGCAAGTACATTTCGCGCGTATCAGCTCCTGTGGCTGTAGTTGCCCCAAACGCGATCGCCGCCGCCCTCAAAATAAATCCCCAGATTAAAAAAGTCGCCGTCTTCTTTGCTCAAAATGATGCATTTAGCAAATCGGAAACAGGCACTTTCCAAGAAACAGTTAAGCAAAAAGGTTTGGAACTCGCCACCGTGCAGACCTTCCAAACAACAGATACAGATTTTCAGTCGCAAGTAACTAATGCAATTAATATCAAACCCGATCTGATTATCATTTCAGGACTGTCAGCTGACGGTGGTAACCTCGTCAAGCAATTGCGGGAGCTTGGTTACAAAGGGCTAATTATTGGCGGTAACGGCTTAAATACTTCTAATATTTTACCCGTCTGCAAAGCGCTCTGTGATGGCATCATCATCGCTCAGGCCTATAGCCCTGAACTAAAAAATGAAGTAAATACCGCTTTTCGTCAACTCTACACCGACCAGAATAAGAAGGAGCCACCACAGTTTAGCGCTCAAGCATTTACAGGTGTGCAAGTATTTGTTGAAGCCCTGCGAACTCTGGATAAAACCACTAAACTGAGTACTCTAGCGCTGCCCCAACTTCGCACTCAACTAAATGACACCTTGTTAGTTGGCAAATATCAAACGCCCCTCGGCGATATCTCTTTCACTCCCGAAGGTGAAATTGTCCAAGCCAAATTCTTCGTCGCTCAAATCAAAATGGAAGCTGACGGCAATAGCGGTAAATTTACATTTATTCAATAAATTATCTCGTCAAGCCGATCAGATGATTAAAACCTAGAAGAGTGATTCCCCCACATAGAGAGCGAATCACTCTTCTAGGTTTTTAGGTTACTTATGCACAGTTGCTTAAAGGCGATCGCATAACGTTAAAATAGTAGTACTCATATAATCTTTAAAAAATTAGCAATTAAACTCAAAACTATGGAAACTAATTTTCTTGGTCTTCTCGCGACTGTTTTAGCCGTATTTGTACCTACCGTTTTCTTGCTAACGCTATATATCCAGACAGCTAGCCGCGAAGAAGGTCAAAGCAGCAAATAAATAAAAATCCCAAAAAGTGAGTGAGTGGTAGTGCGAAGCGCTGCTGCTCACTCACTTTTTGGATTTATGCTGCCATTTCTTGATAAGTTGACAACTGTATTTCACTTTGCCGAAAAAGATAATTAACCATCGCAAATAAACTTTTTAGCTCAAAAATACTATGTGGTGCAGGATGATGCGTAAACGTATTTCCTTCCAGCTTGCCAAACTCCCAATTGATACCATTAGAAACAATGCCAAATATCGCGATCGCCGATTCCCCATTTAAACGCTGCGCTGCCACCATCTCAGCTAAACACTGTCCCCATCCCCAATCAAAATTATCCTGCTTTGCTTCTACGATTAGCAAATAGGGCTTATCAAATACAACTTTACCAAGCGGTGATCGCCTAGCTAGAACATACTCAGGATAGCCAGACAAAAGGTCATCACAGGTCAGCATCTGATGACTCCACAGAGTGAATTTGCTGCTATAGGCTTTCCAAACTTCTTTCAGGATTGGATAAATTAAATTTTCGCAGATCGCAAATTCAGAATTATTTACCACGCCTTCCCGCATTACATACTCTAAGTCTTGCTGAAAGTATTCTGATACAGGAAACATTGTTTGGGCAACAAAGTTTGCCTCGGTATAGACCACTTGCAATTCTTTAACCGTTGTTCCCAGACTTTTAAAGTTGCTAAATGACATATAGTTAACCTTCTAAAAGCGATATCAAAAAGGAACGCGTTATGCGTTCCTTTTTGATTAAGGTGCTAGAGCATTGCCTCGGAGCAAACTACCAATCGTCTTAGCAGTAATTTTCAACTGTGTGAAAGGATTGGCTGGCACGACTGTTTTGTAGAGATAGCTGTCAAAAGTGAGCTTCTGCACATCCTTGTCGGCGCACATTTCCACAAATGCTTCGCGAGTGGCGTTGGTGGCGTAAAACACATTCTGGAGAATATCGAGGACTCTATAAGTCAAGCCATACTGCTTGTCCCAACGCTTAATGTAAACCTTGAGATCGGCTTCGGTAGGAATGCGTTTGCCAGCTTCAGCAAATTCCACGATCGCTTCAGCACACATCCGACCAGACTTAGCTGCAAAGTAAATACCTTCGCCGCTTGATTTGGTGACATAGCCAGCCGCATCTCCAACTAGGGCAACTCGACCGACCACGCGGCGAGGTCTTGGATGTTCAGGAATTGGGTGAGCTTCGACTTTAATTACTTCACCACCTTCGATCCGAGGTAAGGCACGGGCGCGGATACCTGCTTGCAGCTTTTTGATCAAGCGTTGGTTTTTGTGCATTGTGCCAGTACCAACAGCGACGTGATCATATTTAGGGAATACCCAAGCGTAGAAGTCGGGCGAAACATCATCGCCAACGTACATTTCGGCTAGGTCTTTGTAGTAATCCATTTTCTCGGGAGAAATCCGAATCCGCTCTTGAAAAGCGATCGCATAGTTATAGTCGCCAGCATCGATCGCTTTAGCAACCACTGAGTTAGCGCCATCAGCACCAATAATCAGATCAACTTCAAGACTACGCATGACACCTTCATTGCCACCATCAGCGAAATCTGAATAGCTGAGAACATAGGGCTTCTTGCCATTTTCCGTAATCTTAATGTCAAGAATCCGGCCATTGATCAGCTTTGCCCCGAGGCTAGCCGCGCGATCGCGTAAAAAAGCATCTAAAACCTCACGGCGACACATACCGATATATTCATCAGGATTGTCGAGCTTAATGTCTACTTCCACATTGCTGGGAGAGATCATTTTCATATTGCGGACGCGGCGATCAATGATTTCGTCAGGCAACTCAAATTCTTTAACCATACATAGAGGAATTGCTCCACCACAAGGTTTGGCGTTGTCTAGCTTCCGCTCAAATATGTAGGTTTTGATACCTGCCTTAGCTAACGTCTCAGCTGCACATGAACCAGCAGGTCCGCCACCTACTACAGCAACTCGTAATGTCAAAATGCGCTCCTAAAGCTATATCTAATCAACTAAATCTAATTATTTATTAGTCTGGATGTTAACATTCTCAAGCTATAGAGTGGGGGCAAAATTGACGAATATTAACATTTGTATTGTTTTGTATATCGTAATTTCTCCTTTTTACGCTTTGTAAAAAGAATTGCCGCTTAAATCAGGTCAGAATAGCTGTTGTGTTAACTTTTAACTAGAATCTTGTTTAAAATCTTGTAGATTCAAGAGATACATATGAAATATCTAAAATATCCAACAGATGCGATCGCCAATATTTCTGCTCGATTAGTTTCTAAATCTGCGGCTTTAATGATCTTGTTTAGTGTGATCCTTGGTGCGATCGCCAAGCCTGTATCCGCTGCCGAGACTGTTAATTTTAGATTTAATATTTTTGAACTTTCCGTATCTGTTGATGACTTGGAAACTTTTTCTAAAACTGGAGAGCTACGCGGCGCACTTGATATGGCTTCGCGTTATATTTCTAAGGCAGACATGGCAAATTTTCAGCGGGTCTTGTCAGAGAGAGCTGATATTTCGATCGTTTTATTATCAAGATTTCTCTACACATCTCAAGGAGAGCGATCGCTAGATATTTTAGGTAATTTCATCAAAATTGCCCCTGACCTGTCAGGCAATCGCGCCATTCGGGCTGCTGCGGTTTTTGCTGCCGCCGACAAAAAGAACGGTCTATCTTTATTAAACTTTTTACGCAAGTTCCCTACCTCTGATATTTATTTTGATGTTCAAGAAGGATTGCAAACAGTTGGAGAACTGAGTGACTTGCTACAAGGTACGCAAAGGGTGGTGCAGATGGTCAATACCGAAGCAACTAGACTGGCGACTACATCACCGCAATCTACTGCAATAAAAACACCATCATCAGTGCAATTAGCTGATTTGCGTAATCCCAGTAGCTTGGCATGGGAGCGTTATAGCCTCAAAGCTCCAGCACTTAACGGCAAATATGAAATTCCGTTTTACTTGTTTGTACCAAAGCTTACCCGTCCCAAGTCAACACAAATACCCGCGATCGTTATCTATCCAGGCTTAATTTCTAATCGCGAACCACTTCTCTATCTTGCCGAACATCTGGCATCTTACGGATTTGCAGTTGTACTAACGGTTTCTCCAAATAGTAGCGCTGAACAACTAGATAAATTAATTATTGGCGTGGCAAGTGAGATCGCTCCACCTGAGAGCTTTATTGAGCGCCCAAATGATATAACTGCGGTTCTCAACTATCTCGAGAAATCGCCACAGGCAAGTAGTATCAATTGGAAAAGTGTTGGTATGATTGGTCACTCATTTGGTGGCTATGCCGCTCTAGCGTTGGTAAGTGATGCCAAAATCCAGTTGGATGATTTGAAAGAAGTTTGTCAAGGTAAATACAAATGGAATGCTTCGCTGCTATTGCAATGTGTGGCGCTAGGATTGCCGAACCAAACTTATAAGCTGGGCGACCCACGCATCACCTCGGCGATCGCGGTTAATCCCGTCACTAGCCATGTGCTTGGCAAGGCGGCGCTAAGCAAAATCACTGTGCCGATCGCCATAGTTGGCAGTTCTGATGACACCTTTGCTCCTGTTGTCTCTGAGCAAATCATCCCGTTCACATGGCTGACCACCCCAAATCGTTATCTAGTATTGCTAAATAGAGCGGGACATACAGCCGTTACCGCGATCGCGTCAAATGATCGCCTTAGCCCAGAGATCAGCAGCGTCCTAGCTGGTCCCAATCCGATCGAATCTCAAGACTATCTGAAATTGCTGAGCGTGGCTTTCTTTAAGACACACCTTATCCAAGAAGCTAGTTATGCTGACTACCTAACTCCTGAATATTTTGCAGGTATTTCCACCCCAGCTGCACAAGTAAGCTTATTGCGATCGCTCACCATCGAAAAAATTGAGGCAGCGATCGCGAATAGGTAGCTTAACCTTTACATTTTTGGGTTTGATCGTCATAAAATGAAAGACTAGGCGTAAAATAAGCAAGCAAAGAGCTATACAAACTGCAATTTATTAATAATATCCTTTAGCAAAATTCAAGCCCTATGGTCGCTACCCCTTCTAAACCCGATGTAAGCCAGTCAAACCAAAAGGTGAACGGGACTGGTCGCCGTGACAGTATTTTGGCTCCACGCTTTTATACAACTGACTTTGAAGCGATGGCAAATATGGATATCTTCGATCTGAAGCCAGACTACGAAGCTATCCTCGAAGAATTCAAATTTGACTACAATCGCCGTCACTTTGTCCGCACTGCTGATTTCAACCAATCATGGGATCATATCGATCCTCAGGTGAGAGAGCATTTCCGCGTATTTCTAGAAGGTTCCTGCACTTCAGAATTTTCAGGATTTCTGCTTTACAAAGAAATTGCGGTCAAAATCAAAGACAAGAATCCGCTTATGGCGGAAATTTTTAGCCTGATGAGCCGTGACGAAGCTCGTCATGCGGGCTTCTTGAATAAGGCAATGCCTGACTTCGATCTGCAACTCGATCTTTCGACATTATCAAAAACTAAGAAATATACTTACTTCGCACCGAAGTTCATCTTCTACGCTACCTATCTATCAGAAAAAATTGGTTATTGGCGCTACATCAAAATCCATCACCACTTTCTCGCGCATCCAGAATATCGTCTCTATCCAATCTTCAACTTCTTTGAAAATTGGTGTCAAGATGAAAGCCGTCACGGTGATTTCTGTAGTTTACTTCTACGCAGCGACACCAATAATATCAACGGGATCAGAGCTAATCTCTGGAGTCGTTTCTTCTTGCTATCTGTATTCGCGACTATGTATCTCAATGATATCTGTGTTCGCAATGCATTTT
>JAYTWB010000120.1:0-2939 GCA_043743655.1 Cyanobacteriota bacterium
CGGATTTAGCTTTGTAAACAAAGAGGGCAAATATTCGGGGCTAGATGTCGATGTTTGTAAAGCGATCGCTGCGGCTTTATTTGATAATCCTGAAGCTGTGCAGTTTCGTAATCTCAATGCCAAAGAGCGCTTTACCGCTTTGCAATCAGGCGAAATCGATGTGCTGAGTCGTAATACAACCTGGACACTAGGGCGTGATACTGGCTCACGTCTGGCATTTATGCCCGTAGTTTTTTATGACGGACAGGGGGTGATGGTGCGAAAGGATAGCAATATCAAAGCGATCGCCGATCTCAAGGATGCTGATATTTGCGCTCAGACAGGGACAACCACAGAGCAGAATCTCGCTGATCAAATGCGGAAGCGTAACCTTGCTTACAAACCTGTAGTTTATGAAGATGTGAACGCCACATTTAACGCCTATCAGTCAGGACGCTGCACCGCGATTACCGCTGATCGCTCAGCTTTAGTAGTCCGCCGTACCCGCCTTGCTGATCCCGAAAACCATGTGGTGTTGGATTTTGTAGTGTCAAAGGAGCCACTTGCACCAGCTGTGAGTGATGGTGACTCAAGATGGGCTGATATTGTCAAATGGATTATATTTGCGGCGATCGAGGCGGAAGATTTAGATATCAACTCCGTAAATCTGGCAGATCAGCTAAAAAGTAGTAATGCAGAGGCGCGGCGATTTTTAGGAACTGATGGCAGCTTAGGGAAAGACATGGGGATCAGTAATGACTTCACGGCGCGCGTGATCAAGCATGTGGGTAACTATGCCGAAATTTATGATCGCAATATCGGCAAAAATAGTCCATTCAAGTTGCCACGCGGACAAAATGAACTCTGGAAAAATGGTGGTCTGATGTACTCTCCACCATTCCGTTAGTTTTAGTTTCCTAGTTTTCATTCCCTCTCCGCGTGGGAGAGGGAATGAACTGGAGTTTACCAACCAAAGATTGAGGCGATCGCTGGTTGCTCTTGGTTACTGGATTCTTGTTTACTAGATTCTTGATCGCCAGATTGGGGCGTGTGAGCATTGTTAACTGTATCAATCCGTTCTTCGGTACAGAAAGTAGCCGTACTAAATCCACCAAACTGCTTAACTGTACTTGCCCGCATCCGCACATTTGGGGCAGGGAACCAAAATCGCTCATAGGAACTCATTGATGGATAATCAGTAACCAGTACCAGCGCCTCATCATCATCAATTTCGTAACGACCAATTACAGGCATAATTTCTGCATAGCCACGCTCACGCAAAAGCCTGCCTCTACGACCTGTTTCGTCATCTGGCACTAGCGCAAACACAGTTTCTCCCGAGTGATTTTCGTCATCTTCCTTATCCCACGCCATTGTGCCATCCCATTTAACATAAGCTCCACCGATCGCAATAGTTGGCTCGACTTCATGCATCTGACAGATTTCAATCACCTTTGGATCATCAGCATTTAGCGGATCAACATAAATTTCGGAGCCGCCTTTTTCAGCACGGCGAAATGCGAGGTGATGGGTAGTCCGCTGCGATCGCCAAGTCCCCGCACTTTTTTGAAAAAATTCTAAAGCGTTCATAGTTTTTATAGGTTTATTGAATGTAACGATATTTTATTTGTACTTTATTTATATTTTAATATTCTATTTATTCTCATACATTACAAGCTGCTTCTCGCTCCTTTGATAATCTGGGCTTATTATTCTGGGTTTATATTAGTAGTGAAAAAATCACAATCAGCACAGTATTTGCAACAAAAGCTATGACAAGTTTTGACTACGATTTATTTGTGATTGGGGCAGGTAGTGGTGGACTAGCCGCCTCAAAGCGAGCCGCAGCCTATGGAGCAAAAGTAGCGATCGCTGAAGGCGATTTAGTCGGTGGTACTTGTGTAATTCGGGGTTGTGTACCCAAGAAGTTAATGGTTTATGCCTCTCACTTCTCACATTTCCCCCAAGAAGCGGCTGGATATGGATGGACGATGCCCGCAGGGACTTTTGATTGGATAAAGCTCCGCGATGCGATTCAAACAGAAGTATCTCGCTTAAATCAATTTCACATTGATCTATTAAAAAAAAGTAATGTCGAACTAATTTCAGGATTTGCCAAATTTATTGATGCGCATACTGTGGCAGTCGGCGATCGCCAGTTTACAGCTGAGTGCATTTTGATCTCTGTGGGCGGAGAAGCGAGCAAGCCAAACTCATCTGGCATGGAGTATGCCGTTACATCCAAAGAGATGTTTCATTTACCACAATTCCCCAAACGCTTTGCGGTGATTGGTGGCGGCTATATTGGTGTCGAGTTCGCAGGAATTATGCGCGGAATGGGGGCTGAGGTGACGCAAATAATTCGCGATCGCGCAGTTTTAAGAGGTTTTGATGAAGATGTACGAACTAATGTCCAAGCAGGCATGGTCAATCGTGGCATCAATTTTCAGACATCTATTGACAGCAGTACACTCACAATTACTAAAAGCGATCGCGGCTTAGTGATTAATTTTAATGACGTTAGTGGTAAGGCTCAGACCGTTAATGTTGATGTAGTTTTAGCCGCCACAGGTCGCAAACCAAATCTTGCTCCCCTAAGACTGGATCAGGCAAAAATCGCAGTTGTCAATAATGCGATCGCAGTCAAAGACGACAGCTCCACCAATCAACCACATATCTATGCGATCGGAGATTGCACTGATCGTGTAAATCTCACACCTGTAGCGATCGCTGAAGGTCGAGCTTTTGCCGATACAGTTTATGGTCACATGCCCCGATCAATCACCTATACCAATATTCCCTCAGCCGTATTCTCTCAACCTGAAGCCGCTACAGTTGGCTTATCCGAAGAACAAGCGCGAAAGTTTGTCGGTCAGGGATTCAAACATGGAACTCCAGGGCCCGCATGGGCAGCCTTCCATTCTACCGATCCAAGCCGCCCGGAACCACGCTCAGGATTC
>JAYTWB010000121.1:0-4294 GCA_043743655.1 Cyanobacteriota bacterium
CAGATTTTGGGGTTTTATATTTAATTGTGCCTAGCTACTTATCTATAACTTTGCGATTCTATTTTTTGTTTTTATTGAGAGAGCGCCGCTTTGCGCGAGTCAAACAACTGCAATACCGCACTCTTGATCGTTTTAATTACATAAGGATCACAGCTTGTAATTAAATCCTCAGATGTAAGATTGCCCTTAAAAAATTCTTTCGAGAGCGTTAACATATCTTGCATAGCAGGAAAGCCAATGGACTTCACCATGAAAGTCGCGACAGGTGAATTTTTTACATCGTAACTAGAGTCAACTGTGCGCCCCTTATCTAAAAGCCCCAAAACCTCAGCTTCAATCGGTGTAGATGGTTTGTAAGGTTCAGGAATTTCGGGTAAAAACTGTTCTAATCCAATCACTGGTTTTTCTTCTTGCGGCAACTCTCCCATCATTGTTGAGAGTGGGATATCATCACCAATCCGAAATGATAGTGCTTCGAGTACAGCGATCGAAGTTAGTTTTGTGCCTAAATACAAGCGAGCTACTTCTAAATTTTGTTTTGTTTGAGCAAGTAACTTGTAATAGTCTTTCTCGTTTGGCTCATTACGATAATGCCGAAAAACAATCTCAGGGTAGAGGAAGTTCATAAATCCTTCCATTTTTTGCATGGAGACTCGATAGCCATGCACAGTATAAGAATTTATGTTCTTAAGATCATGATTTGTTTCAGGAATCAAGTTCCAAGTATTGTTTAAAAAATGTGATGAATTAGTACTGGCAAAGTTTTCAACATCTCGATTAGATAAACGTACGGCTCGCTTGACGATTTTGGCTATGTCTTGATCATTCCACTCTAATTGGAATATCTCAGTGGCGTTGACCAAACGACCAAATAACAAATCTGATGATGTCAAACCTGACTCTAGTTGCGGACGGAATGGAATTGTTGCTTCGATACAAGCCACTATTTCGGTCAATTTTGGTAAAGGCAACATATTTTCTAGAGCTTTACCTGCGATTAACGCACTTAGAAATTCATTTTGTCCAGACATTGGCAAGAGTGGCTGTCCATGTTGAAATCCAAACAGCATTAACACCATGTTAAAAATTACATCTTCTTGTAATTCAGGTCGTTCAAGAATGACTAACTGCTCGCGATCTTCTTTGATATAAGGTGATATATAGCGACTTATATTCACGCTAATCCCTTGATCAACCTGCACATAGACTAGATCATGAAATAAGGCTGAGATTACTTCGATCGCGTCGCCGCCTGCGCCCACCTCAAAGATGTGATTTGGTGTATGAAATGATCGCCAAGGTCCTGTCATAGTCTGGATAATCAAATGGGAGATTTTAGTCAATTGCTCTGTGTCAACTTGACCTTGTAAGTCGGCGATCGCCCATATTAGGCAATCTAGACATTTTTGTTTATCTTTTGCAGTACTCATCCAACTCTCTCCGCATTTAACGTCTTCGTATTTACAGCGTTTTTCCGATCACTTCAACCACAAAATGCTGGCTATACAATAGGCAAAATAATAGGTAAAGGTTGTCACTTATTTAATCATCTATGCAAATTTATTTGATTAGCTACTATTTTTTTGCTATTTACTTATTTTTAATTTATTTTTGTAGAGGCACTTAAATCTATCTCATTACTCATAATTCATCAAGTTAGAACTTATGTATATCGTAATTTTGGCTTGCAAATTAATAAATTTGTAACTATTGCACCAGAGTAGCGCTTCTCAATACTTTTGATATCGGGTTTTGATCCTGTAATTTGGTTAAAGGAGCTATGTCATTAATAATGGGTCATTAACTAATGTCGAAAACAATGTCAAAAACAATGTCAAAGCGAATCGTGCTGTCAAATGGCATTGTGGTATTGGTGACTGAAAATCCAATGGCTGACATTATTGCCGCGCGTTGCTTTTTTGCGGGTGGTGAACGTGTTGAAACCTTGTCAAAATCAGGACTAAACTATCTAGCCGCTTCGCTGTTGACACGCGGCACTGAGCGATATTCTTCATTGGAAATTGCCGAACGGGTCGAGTCGATTGGGGCTTCACTAGGAACAGAATCTTCTAGTGATTATTTTTTGTTGTCACTGAAGACGATTACATCTGATTTTCGCGATATGTTGCTCCTGAGTGCAGAGATTTTGCGATCGCCGAGTTTTCCTGATAGTGAACTCGAACTGGAAAGACGGCTGACAATCCAATCGATCAGGTCACAACAAGAACGCCCATTTACAATTGCCTATAAAGGATTGCAACGCTTGATGTATGGCGATCATCCCTATGGGTTTTCGAGCCTTGGCACTGAAGAGACGATTAGGGCTATTACGCGTGATGACTTAACTGACTTTCATCAAAACCATTTGCGCCCCGATCAAATGGTGATTAGCATTGCTGGCAAGATTTTGCCTGAACAAGCGATCGCCCTCGTTGGCGAAGCATTTGGTGATTGGCGTATATCTAGTCAACCAAACTTGATTTCTAATCCTGCACCGCATTTTCAACCGCTATTAGTAACTCATGAACAGGATACGCAACAAGCGATCGTGATGATTGGCTATCCTGCGCCATCGGTTAGTTCTTCCGACTATGCCGCCCTAAAGGTCATTTCGACTTATTTAGGTAATGGTTTATCGAGCCGTTTATTTGTGGAATTGCGCGAAAAGCGGGGACTTGCTTACGAAGTTTCTGCTTTTTATCCCACGCGGTTAGAAGCTTCGCAATTTGTCGCCTATATGGGAACTGCTTCTCAAAATACGGGTATGGCTCTAAAAGGCTTACGCCATGAATGTGAGAGATTAGCCACAGAATTACTCACGGAAGAGGAGCTAAAAATCTGTAAAAGCAAGTTGCTGGGGCAGTATGCGCTCGGCAAGCAAACCAATGGTCAAATCGCTCAAGTATATGGCTGGTATGAGGTGATGGGTTTAGGTTTAGATTTCGATCAGCATTTTGTGGAAGCGATCGCCGCTGTAACTCTAGCTGATGTCCAAAATGCGGCTCAAAAGTATTTTGCGATTCCAGCAATTTCTATAGTTGGCTCTGCTGAGGCTTTACAGCAAATAATGCAGTGAAAATGGCGAGGGTGTTCTGCGCCTTTCGCTATATTATGAATAATCATGAAATCATTTGTAGAGGAGTATTTCTTTCTGTGTTTAATCTCAAAAATCATTGGACGGGTTTTAAGCAAGTAGCGATCGCCTTTTGCGTCATGCTTGTTTTAGTAAGTACTCTGTTTGCACCCGTCTTGACTCAGTCTGCGATCGCCCAAAGCCCATCTAAAGCGGCAGTAGCGCGGGCTGTATCTGTGCAGAGACTTCAAGTACTTAGCGATCGCTTTGACCGCCTCGAAAAATATGTTTATACCCAAGATTGGAACAATGTTGGTACATATATTCATGGACCATTTGGTGAAATTCGCCGAGAGTTGAGAATGGTCGCTAGTCAGTTGGATCGAACTCAAAAAGAAACGGCTAATGATTTAGCTGATAGCTTATTCAAAAATTTTGTAAAACTTGACACTGCTGCTAAAGATCGTGATCCAATATCCGCTGAGTCTGCATTTAAAAATGCTCTTCAAGATTTTGAGTCGATTGCTAAACTAGCTAGCTAGCATCTCTAGGAGCGCACCGCGCTCCTTAGATTTTGGGTTGAATTTTTAGATTCTATGCGAAGACCAATCTATCTAGACTGTCATGCCACTACACCTGTTGATGAACGGGTGCTAGAGGCAATGTTGCCATACTTTAGAGAGTCATTTGGCAACGCCGCTAGTATGGGACATCTGTATGGATGGGAAGCAGCGTCAGCAATCAAATTGGCGCGGGAAGCGATCGCTAATGCAATTAACGCCACACCTGAAGAAATTGTCTTTACCAGTGGTGCAACCGAAGCAAATAATCTGGCGATCAAGGGTGTTGCTGAGAGCTATTACCAAAAAGGGCGGCATATCATCACCGTCCAAACTGAACATAGTGCTATTCTCGATCCCTGCGTTTATTTGGCATCTCTCGGTTTTGAGATTACTTATTTACCTGTCAAATCCGATGGCTTAGTTGATTTACAAGAACTCGAACGCGCTATTCGTCCCGATACAATTTTAGTCTCGGTGATGGCGGCGAATAACGAGATCGGGGTGCTGCAACCGATCTCCGAAATCGGTCAAATTTGCCACGATCGCGCTCCACAGCAACAAGTTCTATTTCATAGTGATGCGGCTCAAGCGATCGGTAAAATCCCTTTTGATGTGATGGCGATGCATATCGATCTTATGTCACTCACCGCCCACAAAA
>JAYTWB010000122.1:0-2413 GCA_043743655.1 Cyanobacteriota bacterium
GTAAATCGGTCTTTGAGAGCTTGACTCAAAACCTTGAAACGCTCGCGATTATAAATTTATAAGTTTTATGAGTCATCTATGAGTCATCCTCTAATTCCGCAAATTTTGCAAATTGCTGAAGAAGTTGCCTCGACCCTCGGGTTAGAGGTTGTTGATATTGCATTGCTTACCAATAAAAACCCTGCGGTGTTGCGGGTCGATATTCGCAATCCTGATCAAAATACGGGACTAGACGACTGCGAACGCATGAGCCGATCGCTAGAGCCGACTCTGGATGAGACTGATTTGATTCCTTATGCCTATGTGCTAGAGGTCTCAAGTCCAGGTGCTGAGCGTCAGTTAGAAGGCGATCGCGAGTTTGTTGCTTTTAAAGGTTTTATGGTGACAGTTAGCGCAATAGATACTCATGAAGGTAAACAAAGTTGGAGTGGTCATCTCATTTCGCGAAACGAGACTCATGTTTCCATCAGCGTTAAAGGTCGGATTGTAAATATTCCGCGCGAAGTTTGCGATCGCGTTGAGCTATCAAAAATGGAATAAAAATCTAGCTTAAAGCCAACTCATAGCTAAAAGCCAGCTAAAAATCCTGAAGTTATTTAATTTTATAGAAGCGAGAAAAATTTATGTCATTGTTGAGCTTGCCTGGATTAGGGCAGATGGTAGAAGTAATTAGCAAAGAGCGTAATCTGCCCAAACATGCTGTCCAAAACGCTTTGCGTGAAGCTTTACTCAAAGGATATGAGCGTTTTCGGAAAACCTATCGTTCTGACGGAATTACGTTTGAAGAAGAGCATTTCGATAACTTTGATGTGGAACTAGACCTCGAAAACGAAGGGTTTCGCGTCTTGGCTACAAAAATGATTGTCGAAGAAGTTGGTGAAGCTGATCATGAAATTGGCTTGTCTGAAGTGCGCGAAGTCGCCCCAGAAGCCCAAGCAGGCGGAACCGTTGTTGTCGATGTGACTCCAGCGCAGGGAGACTTTGGACGGATGGCAGCAATCCAAACCAAGCAAGTTCTCGCCCAAAAACTTAGAGATCAACAACGCAAGATCATTCAAGAAGAATTTCAAGATATTGAAGGTACAGTTTTACAGGGGCGAGTCTTGAGGTTTGAGACGACCTCTGTGATTGTTTCAGTCAGTAGTGGGTTTGGGCAACCTGAGGTTGAGGCGGAACTCCCCAAGCGCGAACAACTGGCTGGCGAAAGACCCTATCGCCCCAACATGACTCTCAAGGTTTATCTCAAAAAAGTATTTGAAGGATCACGGCGCGGTCCTCAATTATTAGTTTCACGCGCTGATGCAGGCTTAGTTGTCTATTTGTTTGCTAATGAAGTACCTGAAATTGAAGAAGAAATTGTGCGGATCGTGGCTGTAGCAAGAGAAGCTAATCCACCCTCACCAGCAGTCGGACCGCGCACTAAAATCGCGGTAGATACACTCGATCGCGATGTTGATCCAGTGGGTGCTTGCATCGGTGCGCGTGGTTCACGGATTCAGGCGGTTGTCGCCGAGCTGCGCGGTGAAAAAATTGACGTGATCCGATGGTCGCCCGATCCTTCAACTTACATTGCCAACTCGTTAAGCCCTGCAAGGATTCAAGATGTACGGTTGATTAATGCTGATGAAAGAATTGCACATGTGCTTGTGCCTGAAGATCAATTGAGTCTAGCGATCGGTAAAGAGGGGCAGAATGTCCGTCTAGCAGCTCGTTTGACAGGTTGGAAAATCGACATCAAAAATGTGGCGAAGTACGACTACGAAGAAGAAGATCGCAGGATGCAAGAAAGCTCAATCAGGTTTGCCGAAGCCTTTGAACAATCTGAATCTGAACAAAACGAGGAGATTGATTATGCAGACAATCAGGAGTAAATCAGTTTGGCTTTGAAGCTACACCGCCGTTGTGTTAGTTGCCAATGTATCGCCGCGCGTGATGTCTTTTGGCGAGTAGTGCGTGTGCCGATCGCACCACCAACTGAACAGCCACAAACGACCGATATTAAGCAATATCAAATCCAACTTGATCATGGCATGGGGCGATCGGCGTATGTTTGCAAGAAGTTAGAATGCTTGCAAATAGCTCAAAAGAAAAATCGCTTAGGGCGATCGCTCCGCACACCGATCCCACCCGATATTTTTAATATCCTCAAATCACGCTTATCGGACAAATAACCAGAAAAAATGAGCAAGCAAACAATTCTCGTCACGGGTGGAGCGGGTTATATCGGTTCCCATGCGGTAAAAGCTCTGCAACAAGTGGGTTATGAAGTTTTAATCTTAGATAATCTTGTGTACGGTCATAAAGATATAGCCGAAACTGTAGGCGCACAATTGATTATTGGTGATACCAATGATCGCGCCCTGCTGGATAAATTATTTAGCGATCAAGTCCAGTGCGATCGCCCGATTAGCGC
>JAYTWB010000123.1:0-11924 GCA_043743655.1 Cyanobacteriota bacterium
GACCGCACTAGTCGATCTTGCTTAACTATTTTGTCTAGCTTTAACATTTTTGCGGCTGAATACTTTTTCTCTATTATCTCTTATTTCCCTACAGGTCTAGTAACTATTGCTCACCGATACATCGATTTAGTTAGTCCTTACTTAGAGATTAGTGCGATCGCGGCTAATCTGCAACATTTATATGGCTTAAGCGTAAATTTTAGTCCTAGCGAAGCACAAGAACTTCGTTGGAGTGTGATCAACTTTGAACTAGAAAAAGAATTAGGTATGCCAAAGGGATATCCGTATTTTCGCTCTTTTTAAGACTTCTGCCAAGTCTGCCATCCTTGCCAACGTCCTTGCCAACAAGCCCATAACTTTTGTCTTGCCACATCGCCTTGCTTTGGAAAAAATCTTAGCCATTGCAATAAACCACAAGCTTCAGTTGTACCGATCGCGATCGCCCATACTAAAAAAATAAATCTTCGCAAAGGTGATAAGTAGCCCAATAGAGCCACTGTCTCATTGTGAATAGCATTGATCGATGCTTGAGCATTAAAAGAATTTCGCTGATCTTCATCAAAACGCTGAGCAGGATAGTGATCTACTGCAATTTGGGGATCATAAATCAACTTCCAACCCTGTTGTCTTAATGTCAAAGAGAAAACCACTTCAAAATGCACCTGTGCGCCACTTCCTCGCATTCTTTGGTCGAAATGTAACCCCGCGATCGCTTCACGCCGAAAGCTCATATTTACCCCTTTGAGGACATCCACTTCTCGCCCTATACCAACACCAATATGATGATTGCCAATCAAGCGCCCAAACCATTGCAGCTTGCCCACCACAGCTCGCGCCCCTTCTTCTAACTTTGTGCCGTGATATACCCAATCGCGACCGCCCACGCCACCCACTTTCTGATCTGCCAAATAATAAGCTTCCATTCTTTCTAACCAATCAGAATGCGGCGCAGCATCATCATCTGTGAATGCCACAATGTCGCCTGTCGCTGAGCCTAGACCAATATTCATCGCAGCAATCACACCGACAGCCTTAACTGTTGCTGTGCGTAAAGGTAAAAGTGCGCGATCATGATTTTCTAGATCATGGCTTTCTAGATCATGAATTCCTAGGTCATAGGTTTCTAAAAACTGCCAAGTTTCGCGATCAGTATCCCTAACAATCACCCACAATTCATCAACAGGACGAGTCTGTTGTTTGAGCGCGGCTAAACAACGAGCTAAATCTGGCGGACGCAAGTATGTTGGAACAACCACAGTTATCTTCATTGTTTTTAAGTTCCTTTTTAAAGTTATTCTCAAAGCCCAAATAATATAGATAATAGAAGGAACTCAAAGCGTTTTCTCTATTATTTTATTATTTGGATTTTAACGGACGAGCAGGTACACCGACAACTGTCTCGTCAGCATTTACATCATGGGTGACAACCGCATTTGCACCGATTACAGCCCGATCGGCGATGATCAAAGTTTGATCTTTACGACCGACAATTGCTGCTCCAGCACCAATAAATACATCATCACCAATTTCAATTTTATAGGGAGAACCAACCCAAGTTTCGGCAGCTAAAGTCACGTTATGATATATCTGTACCCGATGTCCAATCTTGACATTAGGATGAATTACAATCCCTAACCCATAGTGTTTTAGATCGATATCTCGTTCTATTTCAGCTTGATAAGGAAGAATAGCGTGAAAAACTAGAAAATTAATTATCTTAATCAAGCGGGGAATTAACGGAATTTTAAGTTGATAAGCCTTGCAACTTAACCACCACAAAAATGATGCATTCACTCTAGCAATTCCTCTCTAAATATCCCAAGCATTCAAAATCCCAAACATCCAAATTTAAGTTTCCAAAATTTCGTGAACAAACTTAGCAAAGCGATCGCCGATCACATCATAATCAAAATGTCTCCTTGCGATCGCAGGCGCTAGTTTTGCTTTTGTCTCAATATCTTTCCATTGTAAATTGTCTAACCACAAAGCACAACGCGCATGAAACTCCGAACTAGCAGGATGATAAGCTGGCAAAGCCCATCCTGCATCAGCAACATAGTCATAAAACCCTGGAATCGGACTCATCGCAATCGGTACGCCACAGGCTAGATATTCAGGAAGTTTAGTGGTGAGCCGAAAGCTGCCTAACTCATCTAGAGTTTGGGTGACAAAGCCAATATTCATCGCGTTCATAGCCCCAACAACTTCCATTTGTGATAGTCGTCCTGTAAATATGACACGCAATCGCAAAGACTCTGGGACTAGAGCCTGTAATCTTTGTCTACTATCACCATCTCCGACAATTAATACAGTTATATCAGAGCGTTTTATCAGTTTTAAAGCCTCAATTAATTCATATCCATAACTATAGGATTGACGTTTATTCCACTGCAAACTTCCCACCACGCCGCAGACTAGATGCTCAGGTGGAATGTTATATTTTTGGCGAAGCATAGAGCGCTCTTCGATTGATTTTGGCTGAAATACATTAAAGTCTGCTCCCCCTTCAACAGTGATTGCCCGTTTTGCCCCTAACTTGATTGCGGCTCCTGTGAGGTAAGGAGTCCAGCCTAAAAAAGCCGTACAATTTTTGTAAAGCGATCGCTCATAGACTTCCATGATATTTCCGATGGCAATTCCTTTAGTGACTCGAAAAAACCCACCAATCGGATCGCCAGTTGAGATGAGGTAAGGCTGTCGCCAAGACTTTGCCGCCCTAATCAGATTAATCCCCCCCGCAATTCCTGATCCTTCCTGATAAATCAAGTCCCATTTCTCAGCCGAAATCACTTGCCAAATTTCTTGACTTGCCGCCAGTTTAGAAATATTACGATTAAGGTCATGATGCGTAATATCGGCATCTAATTTTGAAGCAAGATATCTCGCTCTCAAAGAATCAAGACTACCTTTCCCGCCTGTATTCACACATAAAACTTTTGGCACAATCTTTATTCCTAGATTTATTCCTAGCTAACGATTACGAAGAGCAATTACGAAGAGCGATCGCTTCAAAATATACTTGTTCATATTGTTCCACAATCCGACTCCATGTAAAGTCATGCGATCGTAAAGTTCCTTGTCTGATATAGTGATCACGCAACTCGATATCCATCAACAACCGCAGCAAGCTACTTCCTAATTGGTCATCTTCAGCAATGATCCCAAATTTGCCGTTTCCTAAAACTTCTTTCGCTCCCAAATTTGGACTAGCGACAACTGCTGTCCCTGAAGCCATAGCCTCAATATATGGCACTCCAAAACCTTCATAGGTACTAGGCAAACAAAATACCCATGCAGTTCTAAACAATTCGCATAATCGCTCTAATGGAACTCTACCAAAATTTACAATTCTTTTGCCTTCTAATGGGCGATCGCTAACCGACCACAACTCCGCATCGGGAATAACTGTGCGGATTTCCCGATCAAAAATTTCGGCTAGCCAGCCGCCACGCTTGCGCCCTTCCAACGTGCCAACAAACAAAATCGTTGGATGGGCTGACTTCTGACCTGTATAAAAGCGATCGCGATCAAAACCACAGGGGATAATCTGGGTGATCGCAGGAATGCGTAACTTAGTTGCTTCGGAAACGCCAATACTAATATCGGCAACCCTAGCCCCAGCCTCTTCTAAATACACGGTTAGGGATTGATATATACGTCTCTTCAAGCTAGTCGCAAACGCAGCCTCATCGCGGGCAGAGCCATGAAAGGTACGGATTTGGGGATGCTTTGCTCCCATCAAATAATTGTCACCATGAGAATGGATAATATCAAATCCAGAGAAGTCGGTACGCCCCAAATGATAAGCCAATAGAAATGATTGAAACTTGCGTAATTTTGGTGCGATCGTATACTGATGGACTTTGTATAAACATTCTGTGTAAGCTGGACTAAACGTAAACATGGTCACATCATGCCCTACATCGACCAGGGCATTAGCCAAATAATGGGCTTGAAAGGCAACTCCTCCCTTCGACTCATTCGGTAAATCCACATGGATCATGGCAATTTTCATACAGACTCACTACTTAGCCCGCTATTCAAACGCTTAAAGCTATCTAATAATTTTAATTGAGCCAATTGAACTTCGTAATAATAGTAACTACGACCAGCCAGACCCATTCCCAAAAATGGCCATAGCAACATACCCGAAGCCCCCTTCATTGTGGCTCCAGCAAATAAGTAGAGAAGTGATTGTAAGATTACAGCCCGAATTATTGAAGCAAAGATATCTTTAGCTTTTTTGGGACTCTTAAAAATCAAAATAACTAGCAAAATCAGACTACCTATATACGGTATAGACCCAACCCATCCCAAATCGAATAGCATAACTAAAACCGCACTATCAAACCCACCACTTGCGCCTATTCCTTTCCCAATATATGTTGTGATTGCATCATCAATTAAAGCATTGTAAAGAAATTGTCTTGCTTGAAAGCTGCCATCATTGTTGATGTCAGCTAAGGTCTCTACCCTTGATGAGATCGTAGAAGCAAAAGGTTCCATCGTAGCCAGTGGAATTATTAATGCAGATAACACTACCAAAGTCATCACTAATTTTAATTGCTGCTTAGGTTTTATGGAACTACTAATAAAAATCATGCCTAACATCCAACCAAACCAGCCAGTTCTTACCATGCTCAGCAAAAATGCTAATGCCCCAAACCCAGCGGCTGGAGCGACTAAGACACTTTGACAACTAAACAAAATCAATAGACCAGTCGCCATAAAACAGGCAAATGGACCGGGTGCATTGAGGGTACTCCAAACTCTAATTCCGAAAGGTACAGGTTGACCCGCACTGGTCTTGATCGGCGAGTTGATCAGCCAAAAGCGATCCCAATCAGGAGCGACTAGATATTGATAAACCCCATAAGCGCCCATAACTAAAACTCCCCACAAAAACACCTTCTGGAGATTACGACAATATGCAGGATATCTATCCCAATGGATGTATAAGTGATAAGCAAATAATATTGGTGATACCCATTCTAAAAAAGCAACAGTAACAGATGGAAAATTACTACTATTAATCAGACCAATTAGATATCCATAGACCACACCCGCGATCGCTATAACAAATGGTGCTGAACCATTCTCTCTTGTTTTAGACAAATTGCAGTAAAGCGTATGCGCGCAGACTATCACCGCTGCATAGGGAGCTAAAAGCATCGGACTTGGCTCTGTGAGCGCACCCGCATGGAGATCGGAAACACGCCGAATAAAAGGGGTCAAGAAGAATACCCACCAGACGAAACCTGTATATAGAACAGGATGACGAAAGTAGAGCCTCCAACCAACCACAAAAGCCCCTAACGGATAGAAGACATTAAGTACTTTTGATCCAAGTGAGCCAATTCCCAACAAAAGTGCGGTTACAAAAACAAATAGAAGAATTATTCCCCACGCATCAGCAGGCTGGAAAAATTTAAAGGATTGTTTTTGCTGAATGTTGAGTTCGATTGCTTTGCCTTTGTGCATCACAAATACTTTAATCTCACAACTTCACCACTCTCAACTCGTAGTATATAGTCTGTGCTGGAAAAATCCAACAAAGATGATGTTCATACAAATCTGGAATAGAATTGATTATTGTCTTAAATAAGGTTTTGATATACCCAGTATTTGAAGGTAAGCCGAAACTGCGTCTTTCAATTTTTAACATGCCATTGTAAAGGGAAATATAAGATCCCCCTCTTGCAAAGGTGTCAAATGTTGTGTAGGCAAAAAATGTCTTATGAGTTGGGTCTCTGTAAGCGTCAGCACTGGAGTAATGAGGACAAAATATCTTGATTAGAGCATCGTGTTTAGCAATACGATGAAGTTCAGCAACGGTTCTAAAAAAGTCATCAACATGCTCCAAGGAAGAGTTACAGACAATCTCGTCAAAAACATTGTCTGTAAATGGATAAGGGAAACAATTAAAGTTATGAACTACATCTATATCTTCTCCTGCAAAAATATCTAGTCCAATGTAGCCTGCCTGCTTCTTTTGACCACATCCAAAATCCAGTTTTTGCATAATAGTTCTAGTAATATACAGTTCTAATACTGAAATATTAAAGCTGTATATTACCAGAGTATTAAGCTATCTTTAGAATTTCTTTATAATTTTACATTTAGCACAAACTAAATATCTAATTCAGCTATCGCCAATTTTGAGCCATATGTCTCAATAAATTCTCGGCGCGGGGCAACTTTATCACCCATCAAGATTGTAAATATACGATCAGCTTCAGCAGCATCATCAATAGTAAGACGTTTGAGCGATCGCGTTTCTGGGTTCATGGTCGTTTCCCATAGTTGCTGTGGCATCATCTCGCCCAAACCTTTAAATCGCTGAATGTTGTAATTAGCATTGGGCGGAAATGTGGCGATTGCCGCTTGTAAATCGCGATCGCTATAGCAGTACTGAGCAGTCTTGCCGCGTTCCAATTTATACAATGGAGGACAGCCAATATAGATAAAACCGCGATCGAGCAGTTCTCTTTGATAACGATAAAAGAAGGTTAGTAACAAGGTGCGAATGTGCGCTCCATCAACGTCCGCATCGGCAAGGAGGATGATTTTGTGATAGCGCAATTGTGACTCATTAAAGTCTTCACCTTTAATGCCCAGACCACAACCTGTAATCAGCGCTTGGATTTCATTATTTTTATATATCTTGCTGTCATCGGCTCTCTCAATGTTAAGAACTTTACCCCTTAACGGCAGGATAGCTTGATAATGGCGATCGCGTCCTTGTTTGGCACTTCCGCCCGCAGAATCTCCTTCAACGATAAATATCTCTGATTCTTTTGGATCACGAGAACTGCAATCAGCGAGTTTGCCTGGCAAAGTAGAAGACTCAAGCGCTGATTTACGGCGGACTAGCTCACGAGCGCGGCGAGCAGCTTCAGCCGCATTAAAAGCTTGGAGAGCTTTTTCGATAATCGAAGTTGCCACGGCTGGATGGAACTCTAGATATTCATTGAGAACTTCACCAACAAAAGAATCAACAATACCGCGTACTTCAGTATTTCCTAACTTAGTCTTAGTTTGTCCTTCAAATTCTGGATCAGTAACCTTAACCGAGATTACCGCCGTTAAACCTTCGCGGACGTTTTCTCCAGCTAGATTAGATTCACCTTCTTTAATCTTTTTCAATCTTCGCGCCGTGGCATTCATCGTACGCGTTAGAACGGTTTTTAGTCCTTCTAAATGAGTACCACCATCGATGGTGCGAATGTTGTTAGCAAAGCCAAGAACATTGTCGTTATATGAGTCGATGCACCATTGCAGAGCCACTTCGACCACGACATTATCGCGTTCACCATTCACATAGATGATATCAGGATGAATTGGCTCTTTATCGCGAGTCATATAAGCAACATATTCGCGGATACCACCCTCATAGCAATAAATATCGGTGCGAACTTCCTCACCTCGGCGATCGCCATATTCGATTTTTACGCCAGCATTGAGATAGGCAAGCTCTTTAAGCCGACCAGCTAAAATGTCATATTCAAATTCTGTTTGAGTCGTAAAAATTTGTGGATCAGGCTTAAAACGCACCTGAGTACCACGGCGTTGCTCGATTTCTTCGCTCTTGCTAGCAACGAGTTCAGTGACTGGAAAGCCTCTTTCGTAGCGCTGTTTGTAAACCTTGTCGAGTCGCCACACCGATACTTCCACCCATTCTGACAGGGCGTTGACGACCGAGATACCAACACCATGCAATCCGCCCGACACTTTGTAGCCGCCATTGCCAAACTTACCACCCGCATGCAAAACGGTTAATACAGTTTCGAGGGCAGATTTGCCTGTTTTTGGGTGAGTATCAGTGGGGATGCCGCGACCATTGTCGGATACACATACGGAACCATCAGGAAGTAGATCGATTAAGATGCGATCGCAATGTCCAGCAAGGGCTTCGTCTACGCTGTTATCAACGACCTCAAAAACTAGGTGATGTAATCCTTTTGGTCCCGTTGTGCCGATATACATCCCAGGTCGTTTACGAACTGCTTCTAGCCCTTCGAGTACTTGGATTTGATCGGCATTGTAAGTTTCAGTAACGATCTCAGGCATGAAGGTAAACAACTCCAAAAATTATGTCGCTCTCAAAGCTGCTTTTAGTGGCGCTTTTGATGATGCTTAGGATATGTTTTTATTAAATATTCAAAAACACTTTGCCATTATAGCTTAAAAGCCTTGCAGACATGTCAAAACCATCTCAGATAAAGCTTTTATATGCCTGATAAAATCAAAAAAGAGAAGATGAGCAAAGTTCATCTTCTCTTTTTTGAAGTAAAAGCTTTGATTTAGCGATCGGTACAAGCCCAAACAGCAATCTCACAACTACCATTGCCACACTGAGCAAGCGCATTGGCTTTAGCCACAGATTCGTCAGCATTCCAAGCCCAGCCTAGAGAACCACCACCTTTAGCCACCGCACCGCAAGCATTAGCAAACCAAACTTGGACAGCACAGTTACTGCCACATTCTGAAAGCGCCGCTGCTTCTGCTCCTGATTGAGTGTCATAGTTATAGGCATAACCATAAGCATTACCAGAGCCAGTTGCTACTGCCCCATACTTATCTCCAGCGATCGCCGCTCCAGTTCCAAAAACTTCAACCATCATAAAAGTGGCTGCAATAAACCCTAAATACTTTTTCATAACGATAATTTCCCAATTTGAGGTTAATAATTTTATCTATTTAGATGCACTTTGACATAAATCGTTCTGCCCCTATGGGATATATTACAGCGCTTTGAGGTGTCTCCATATCTTGGATTATCTTGATTTTATAGTGTAAGATTATTTATATGAAAATTTTAGGAATTGATCCAGGGTTAGCCATCATAGGATTTGGTTTGATCGAAGTCGAAAAAGCTGCCGCTCCCAAATTATTAGAATTTGGCACAATCGTCACCCCAAAGCAAACTCCGATCGGCGATCGCCTAAAAACTATCTACGAAGATATGCATACCCTAATCGAACAGTTTCAACCGCAAGTAGTGGGAATGGAAAAGCTGTTCTTTTATCGTATGGGAAATTTAGTCAACGTTGCTCAAGCAAGAGGCGTAATCGTGCTAGTTCTAAATCAACACAATATCGAACCAATCGAGTTTTCGCCTCCACAAATCAAGCAAGCGTTAACAGGACATGGCAATGCTGATAAAACCGATGTGCAGGAAGCCGTTAAACGAGAACTAAATCTAGATGCAATTCCGCGCCCTGATGATGCTGCCGATGCGATCGCTACTGCACTAACTTGTTGGCTGATCGCCTAAAGAGTCGGGGAAAAAGATTTGACAGCAAAAGTCTGAGTATTTTTAGATACAGCAACTTGTTGATGGGCATGGCGCATTTGTAAATTAATCGCCACCGTTGTTGCATCATACATATTGGTCGCTAGCTTAGGATAAGCACCGATCGCAATGATTGGCACTAAAAAACAAACCGCGATAAACACCTCACGAGGTCTAGCATCGCTAAAATCAGCCTCACTTGGCAATACACAATTTGTTCCAAAGCAAACCACTTCCTGATTACCTTGAGATTTAAGACTGATGTCAGAGATATCACACGAAGGATTAACATCACAGGATGGATTGGCATCAGAAGCATAAAAAATTTGACGCAACATCGACAGCATATAAATCGGCGTAAGGATTACTCCAACTGCGGCTAAGAAGACCGTCACCGTCCGAAAAGTTGAACTGTAAATGTCGCTAGTGGTCACACCCATAAAAACCGATATTTCACTGGCAAAACCACTCATTCCAGGCAACGCTAGAGAAGCCAATGCGCCAACCGTGAACAATGCAAACACCTTAGGCATCACTTTACCGATATAGCCCATTTCGTTCAATGACATCGTGTGAGTACGATCATAGGTTACGCCAGCGAGGAAGAACAACACTGAAGCAATCAGACCATGCGAGAGCATTTGTAACATTGCCCCGCTTATTCCCAAATCAGTGAAAGAAGCAATACCAATTAAAACGAATCCCATATGCGAAACTGATGAAAACGCGAGACGGCGCTTCATATTAGTTTGAGCAAAAGAGTTTACTGCGCCATAGACAATATTAATTACGCCAAGCATCGCAAGAATCGGTGCGAAATAAACATGAGCATGTTCAAGTAATCCCATGTTTAGTCGAATAAGACCATAACCACCCATCTTCAACAACACACCTGCCAATATCATAGATACAGGTGAAGAAGCTTCACCATGAGCATCAGGCAACCAAGTATGTAAAGGGAAAATCGCCAGCTTGACTCCAAAGGCAATTAATAAACCAGCATAAAGTGGCATCTCTAGCGCCAAAGGAAAATCCTTGAGAGCTAGCTCTGCCATATCAAAGGTCATGTTATCGCCGTAGAGAGCCATACCTAGACCCGCGACTAAAATAAATATCGAAGCAGCGGCAGTGTAAAGCAAAAACTTGGTTGCTGCATACTGCCGTTTTTGACCACCCCAGATCGAAACCAGTAAATATACGGGAATGAGTTCGACTTCCCACATAATGAAAAACATTAGTAAATCTTGAGAAACAAACACGCCGATCTGCGCCGAATAAAGCACCAACATCACGAAATAAAATAAGCGCGGCTTGATATTGACTTGCCACGCGGCAAATATCGAAAGGGTAGTGACTAACCCAGCTAAAAGTACCAGAGGTGCAGAAATCCCATCGACTGAAACCGCCCAACTAAGACCTAGCTGGGGTATCCAAGTATACTTTTCCGCAAGTTGAAACGTCGCGCTGCTCGGATCATAATTCTTCCAGAAGGCGTAGCACATCAAAATAAAATCAGCGATGCCAACACTCAACGCGTACCAACGCACAGTTTTGCCGTCTTTATCTGGCAAAATGGGGATTAGGAAAGAAGCTACAAGGGGCAGCAAGACGATCGCGGTAAGCCAAGGAAACTGGTCTAGTGTCATGTCAATGAGTCTAAATACTTACCTAAAGATTATCGAGTATTGTACTAAACTTTAATAATTTTATTTAAATATAATTTCATTTAAATTCCTATAGTTATCCTCAGAATAAAAAACAGATTATGGCTTGACATTTAAAGGTTAGATGGGCTATATTTGTGTGCTTATGTCTTGTGTCAAAACTAGACATACACTCCGCCCACTAAAACTGCAGTCATTAGTGCATGAATAAGCCTACTCTTGTTACTCCTGCCTTCGTTCTACCAGACCTTGTAGAAATCCAGCGGGAGAGTTTTCGATGGTTCCTAGAAGAAGGGCTGATCGAAGAGCTTGAGAGTTTCTCGCCGATTACAGACTACACAGGCAAAATGGAACTCCATTTCATTGCCAAAGATTACAAACTCAAGCGACCCAAATACAGTGTTGATGAGTCCAAACGTAGGGATGCCACTTATGCCGTACAGATGTACGTTCCCACGCGACTTATTAATAAAGAGACAGGAGAAATAAAAGAGCAAGAAGTTTTTATCGGCGATCTGCCTCTGATGACAGATCGCGGAACATTCATCATCAACGGTGCTGAACGAGTCATCGTCAACCAAATTGTACGCAGCCCTGGGGTTTATTACAAGCAAGAAATCGATAAAAATGGTCGCCGTACTTACAACGCTAGCTTGATTCCAAATCGAGGCGCGTGGCTGAAGTTTGAGACGGACAAGAATGATCTTGTTTGGGTACGCATCGACAAAACTCGAAAACTTTCCGCACAGGTTCTACTCAAAGCAATTGGACTAAGTGATGCCGAAATTTTGGATGCACTCACCCATCGTGAGTACTTCCAAAAAACTATCGACAAAGAAGGTCAATTTGACGAAGACGAAGCACTCAAAGAGCTTTATCGCAAACTTCGCCCAGGTGAGCCACCTACAGAGTCAGGGGGGCGTGAACTATTGCGATCGCGCTTTTTTGATCCTAAACGTTATGAT